>NZ_WKZK01000030.1:0-57012 GCF_009680135.1 Eubacterium sp. BIOML-A2 | reverse complement strand
GGGATATGATCCGTTACAGCCTTTCATATGGGCTGCAGCTGGCGGGGATTGGGATGATCCTGATCCTGGTGTATCTGTTGCTGTAGGGCAGGAAAGCTGAGGAGGAAAATAAATGGGGAACGACCATTTATAATAAAAGAGGAATAGAAGAGAAAGGATTGGTGTCAGAATATGGAAGAAGTGAGAGATATAATCAAAAAATTTTCTCCCGAACAAATCAAGCAATATCTGGATCGTATAGGAATGCCTCCGGTGAAGGGACCTACCAGAGAAGTATTAGACGAGCTGATCTATCGCCATCAGTGCACGATTGCATTTGAAAACTTAGACAGCTACGACTTCCATAAGGAAGTATGCCTGGATGGAGATTATTTGTTCCAGAAAATTATTCAGGGTACAAGAGGCGGCTACTGTCTGGAATTAAACGGCTTATTTTACCGTCTGGTGGTCAGCCTTGGATATGATGCAAGGCCATGTTTTACAAGAGTTTTATTGGGAAAAAATGACCTGAGATGGCCAATTGACCACAGGGGAACTCTGGTAAAGCTAGACGGTGCAGAATACTTTTGCGACGTCGGCCTTGGCGGGCCAATGCCGTCAGGCGCACTAAACATCGAAACCGAAGAATGGCAGACCTTTGGAGATGAGTCATTCCGTGTCCTTCCCTGCATGAGAGGCTGGTTAGCAATCCATCGCAAAACCCGTATCAAACAAGAAGCCGAACCGGGAAAAGCACCGCAGACCGAAAGAATAGAAGTGGTTATTTCCGACATCGCATGCTTTGACACAGACTTCAACTTCTTAAACTACTATAAATCGACTAAAAAAGAGTCTTTATTCTGTGCCCACAGAGTCTTTAACCTTAGAATCGACGGAGGGTATCGGTCGATAAGAGACGATATATATAAAGAGGTAACAACAAAAGGCCTTGTTACAGAAAAAATCAGTGAGCAATTAGAAGAAATAGAACCATTGATAAAGGAAAAGTTTAATATAGAAATATAACTGATAAAGAAGCCAGCTCCAAAAGGCGCACCGCTGTAACCGTTCTGGCTTATCTGAACTGTTGCGTACCGCTTTCTGCCCCATCTATTTTCCAAAAGTACGGACTACTAGTTTTGGGCAAAAGATGATACAATGAAAAGAAAAGGGTTGGTGAAGCTTATGAAACTGACATTTATTGGAGCAGCCCATGAAGTGACGGGAAGTTGTCATCTGCTGCAGGCGGCAGGTAAAAACATTCTGGTTGACTGCGGCATGGAACAGGGCCCGGATCTGTATGAGAATCCGGGGCTTCCGATTCCGGAGACAGATATCGACTATGTGTTTTTAACCCATGCGCATATTGACCATTCGGGCATGCTGCCTTTACTTACGAAAAATGGGTTTAAAGGCCAGATTATCACAACTTATGCAACAGCAGATCTGTGTAACATTATGCTTCGTGACAGTGCGCATATTCAGGAATTTGAGGCGGAATGGCGCAACAGAAAGGGCAGGCGTGCAGGGCAGCCGGTGTATGAACCCATCTATATACTTCAAGATGCGCTGGATGCGATAGAGCTGATTGTACCCTGTCAATATCAGGAACGTATCCGGATCTGTGATGGCATTGAAGTACGTTTTACAGACGTGGGGCATCTGCTGGGATCTGCGAGCATCGAGGTATGGATTGCGGAGGGAGATACTACAAAGAAGATTGTATTTTCCGGAGATGTAGGCAATACAAATCAGCCTATCATCAAAGATCCAAGTTATACCGAATCGGCGGACTATGTCGTGATTGAATCCACCTACGGGAACCGTGTCCATTCTACAGAGAAGATCGATTACCTGAAGGATTTCACAATGGTTCTGCGGGAAACATTTGAGCGGGGCGGCAACGTGGTTATTCCATCCTTTGCAGTCGGCAGAACGCAGGAGATGCTGTATTTTATCCGAGAGATCAAAGAGCGGAAGCTGCTGAAGGAATATCCCGATTTTGAGGTTTATCTGGACAGTCCGCTTGCCATTGAGGCTACAAAAGTCTTTACCAAAAACATGCGGGAATGCTTTGATGAGGAAGCAATTAAGCTGGTAAATGAAGGAATCAACCCCCTGGTTTTTCCAGGATTAAAAACCTCGACAACCAGTGATGATTCCAGAATGATTAATTTTATTGAAAAGCCAAAAGTAATCATATCGGCCTCTGGTATGTGTGATGCCGGCCGCATCAGGCATCATCTCAAACACAACTTGTGGAGGCCGGAGTGTACCATTTTATTTGTAGGATATCAGGCAAACGGTACTTTGGGAAGAAGGCTGCTGGATGGAGACAAGAATGTCAAGATCTTTGGTGAGCCAATCGAAGTGCGTGCCCGGATAGAGAGTCTTCACGGGGTCAGCGGCCATGCTGATATGAACGGCCTTCTGGACTGGCTGGGAGGATTCAAAACACCTCTGGAGAGAGTTTTTGTTGTACATGGATCAGACAAAGTAACAGAAGAATTTGCAGAAACGATACAGGAGAAGCTGGGGCACCCAACCTGGGCGCCATTCCCAAGCTGTGAAGTCGACCTGTTAACCAACGAAATCCTCGACGAGGGCGTCAAAATCCCAGTAAAGGCGAAGAAACCAACCCAGAAGAAAGCAGACGCAGCATTCGAAAGACTGCTTGCGGCAGGCAAAAGACTTCTGGATGTTATATACAGAAATCAAGGCATTGCCAACAAAGATAAGGCTAAATTCGAAAACCAAATCAACAACCTCGCAGACAAGTGGGATAGCTGGGAATAGAGATGGGGAGGCCGCTGCAGGGCATCCCCCCATCCATTCTTTCACAAACTCATTCGCCAAAAACTATTGACTTTTAGGTGTGATATGCTAAAATTATCGTGACATGCATAGATACAATCGTTCTATCATGCAAATATAGGCCTGACAGTTTTTTCTGTGAAAAGCTCATCGGACAGGGCTGGCCGCTGCCGCGGGTGGCGATAGCGCCACATTTATTGATCGAGTTAAAAGCTCAGTTTTATAAGTTGGTTACTTTATAACCTGCAAATGCATACCACTTGTGAAATGTTCAATAGAGGAGTAGTAAAAGTATATTTGCTGTATAGACTCTGATAAGAGGACAAATTGATTGTATACGCTGTGCGGATATTCTATCTTTCCGGAGGAAAGGCGGACTTTATAACCCATAATGTATATGACAGGTAGTGTTGCTTTTGCACACTGCCTTTTTTGATATAGGAAATTATTCTGAAATTTCCTATTGCGAATGTTTTCTGTTTTGTGTTTTATTTCTGCAAAACTTAACGAAATCACAGATACACAGGAGAAAGAAGAATGGATAAAAAGCGACAATTACAGGCACCGATTTACAGCGCTCTGGAGCGCTTCCGCAAGCAGCGGGTCGTACCTTTTGACGTGCCGGGCCATAAAAGAGGCAGAGGGAATCCGGAGCTGGTGGAACTGCTGGGGGAAAAATGCGTCGGAATCGATGTGAATTCCATGAAACCGCTGGATAATCTCTGCCATCCGGTTTCTGTAATCAAGGAGGCGGAGGAACTGGCGGCGGATGCGTTTGGCGCGGCACATGCCTTTCTGATGGTGGGCGGAACGACCTCCTCTGTGCAGAGCATGGTTCTCTCCGCGTGCAAAGCGGGGGATAAGATTATACTGCCCAGAAATGTACATAAAAGCGTGATCAATGCGCTGGTGCTTTGCGGAGCCGTTCCGGTATATATTGACCCGAAAGTAGACCAGCTGCTGGGGATTCCGCTGGGGATGGAGCTGGAGGACGTACGCAGTGCGATTGAAGAGCATCCCGATGCCTCCGCGGTCTTTGTTAATAATCCGACTTATTATGGAATCTGTTCTGATATCAGGAGCATTGTGGAGCTGGCGCACAGCAAGGGAATGCTGGTGCTGGCAGACGAGGCTCACGGGACGCATCTTTATTTCGGCCAGGGTCTGCCCTGTTCTGGTATGGAGGCGGGGGCAGATATGGCCGCAGTCAGTATGCATAAATCCGGAGGGAGCCTGACGCAGAGTTCCCTGCTGCTTCTGGGACCGGGCATGAACGAGCGCTATGTCTCCCAGATCGTGAACCTTACGCAGACGACCAGTGCTTCCTATCTGTTAATGGCAAGCCTGGACATCTCGAGGAGGAACCTGGCGTTAAGAGGCGAGGAGACTTTCCAGAAGGTAGCGCAGATGGCGGAATACGCCAGAGAGGAGATCAATGGGATCGGGGGGTATTATGCCTATGGTTCCGAACTAAAGAACGGCGGCAGTATCTTTGATTTCGATGTGACCAAGCTGGCTGTCTATACGCGGGACATCGGGCTGGCCGGGATTGAGGTTTATGACCTGCTGCGTGATGAGTATGACATACAGATTGAATTCGGGGATATCAGTAATATATTGGCCTATATATCTATCGGGGACCGGCTGCAGGACATAGAGCGGCTTGTGGGGGCTCTGGCGGATATCAAGCGGCTGTACCGGGAGCCAAAGAAGAATGTTTTTCTGGCGGAATATATCGCCCCGGTTGTGGTAACAACGCCGCAGCAGGCATTTTATGCGGAGAAGGAGAGCCTGCCGATTGAGGAGACCGCGGGAAGGGTCTGCGGGGAATTTGTTATGTGTTATCCTCCGGGAATCCCAATTCTGGCTCCGGGCGAGCAGATTACGGAAAAACTGATCCACTATATCCGGTTTGCACAGGATAAGGGATGTTCTATGCAGGGGCCGGAGAGCCTGGATCTTTCAAGGCTGAATGTGCTAAAGGAGGATGGTTGATGGATTTTTGGGTAAGTGAGATGCATACCAATAATGTAAAGATCTCGATTCGTGCAGAGAGGCAGCTGTTTAGCGCGCAGAGCGAATTTCAGCGGCTGGATATTTTCGAGACGCCTGAATTCGGAAAAGTACTGACCTCGAACGGAAATGTGATATTTACGGAGAAGGATGAATTTATTTACGATGAAATGATTGTCCATGTGCCTATGGCGGTGCATCCTCATGTCAAAAATGTACTGGTGCTGGGCGGCGGGGACGGCGGAGTGGCGAGAGAGCTGTCGTATTATGAGGAGATAGAGCATATTGATGTAGTCGAGGCGGACCAGCTGTTTGTCTATGCGTGCCGGGAACATTTTCCGGAGGATGCAAACGGGCTGGATGACGACAGGGTGTCTATGTATTATGAGGACGGACTGAAGTTCCTGCGCTCCAGACAGGACGCCTATGACCTGATCATTAATGACTGTACGGATCCCCTGGGGCATGCAGCGGGGCTGTTCACCAAGGAATTTTACGGAAGCTGTTTCCAGGCGCTGCATGAGGACGGGATCATGGTGTATCAGCATGGAAGTCCTTTCTATGCTGAGGACGAGGAAAGCTGCCGGATCATGCACAGAAAAGCATACCGCAGTTTTCCCGTAAACAGGGTCTATCAGGCCCATATCCCCACCTGCCCTGCAGGCTACTGGCTGTTCGGCTTTGCATCGAAAAAGTACCATCCACTCAGAAACCTGGACGCTAAGAGATGGAGAGAACGGGAAATACAGACGAGATATTACACGACAAACCTGCATACAGGGGCATTTATGCTCCCCAGATATGTGGAGGATTTATTAGAAGAGGAGGAAGTTTGATATGAGCAGAATATTAGTGATCGGTTGTGGAGGCGTTGCTTCGGTTGCCATCAGAAAATGCTGTCAGAATGAGAAAGTATTTACGGAACTTTGTATTGCAAGCAGGACAAAAGCGAAGTGCGATGCACTTAGGGAAAAGCTGGAAGGGAAAACATCCGTAAAAATCACAACCGCACAGGTGGACGCAGACCATGTATCGGAGGCTGCGGCATTGATCCGCAGTTATCAGCCGGATGCGGTTTTGAATCTGGCGCTGCCATATCAGGATCTCTCTATCATGGAAGCCTGTCTGGAGTGCGGCGTCCATTACATCGATTCCGCGAACTACGAGCCGGAGGATACGGATGATCCCGCGTGGCGTGCAGTCTATGAAAAACGCTGCAGGGAGAAAGGATTTACCGCATATTTTGATTACAGCTGGCAGTGGGAGTACAATGAAAAATTTCGGGAAAAGAATCTCACCGCGCTGCTTGGATCCGGATTTGACCCCGGGGTGACAAGTGTATTTACCGCCTATGCAATGAAACATTATTTTGACGAGATCCATACGATTGATATACTGGATTGCAACGGCGGGGACCATGGCTATCCGTTTGCAACCAATTTTAACCCGGAGATCAATCTGAGAGAGGTGTCTGCAAACGGGAGCTACTGGGAGGACGGCCACTGGGTAGAGACTGAACCGATGGAAATAAAGCGCACCTATGATTTTCCACAGGTGGGGCCAAAAGAGATGTATCTTCTGCACCATGAGGAGATCGAATCTCTGGCCGTGCATGTTCCGGGAGTGAAGCGTATCCGTTTCTTCATGACCTTTGGAGAGAGCTATCTCACCCATATGAAATGCCTGGAAAATGTAGGGATGCTCTCCACCAGCCCGATTGTTTTTGAGGGAAAGGAAATTGTCCCCATCCAGTTTCTGAAAGCGCTGCTTCCGGATCCTGCCACACTCGGACCGCGCACAAAGGGAAAGACGAATATTGGATGTATTTATACAGGCGTGAAGGATGGACAGGAGAAAACCATCTATATCTATAACGTGTGCGATCACGAGGAATGCTACCGGGAGGTGGAAAGCCAGGCTATCAGTTATACCACAGGGGTACCGGCGATGATCGGGACTGCATTGGTTGCTTCGGGTATTTGGAATAAAAGGGGTGCTGTGAACCTGGAAGAACTGGATCCGGATCCGTTTATGGATATGCTGAACCAGTACGGCCTTCCCTGGGTGGTGGATGAAAATCCTGAAACCGTGGAGTAGGGGAACCCACATCCGGCAGGAGGTACGGCAGGCCGCATAATCATGAACAAGCGAGGAAAGAGTAGTGAAAGAAAACTTATTAAGAACAGAAGACCTTAGGACACCGGTTTATCTTGTGGATGAAGCAAAACTGGAGCATAATCTGGAGATACTTGAAAGCGTGCAGGAGGAGACAGGATGCAGAATACTTCTGGCTCAGAAAGCATTTTCCATGTATCGGGTGTATCCGATGATCCGGCATTATCTTGCGGGCGCTACCGCAAGCGGACTGTATGAGGCGAGGCTGGCTGCGGAGGAGATGGGCGGAGAGAATCACGTATTTTCTCCTGCGTATACCGCAGAAGAGATGGAGAAGCTCTGCAGGATTTGCAGCCATATCAGCTTCAATTCGATTGCACAGCTTGAGCGCCACCGGCCATTGTGGGAAACGAAGGGGATCAGTGCAGGGCTTCGGATTAACCCGGAGTACTCTACTCAGGAGGGGCCTGCCATTTATGATCCCTGTGCGCCGGGATCGAGGCTTGGAATCCGGCGGGATCAGTTTCCGGAGCGGCTTCCGGCAGGGGTGGAAGGCCTGCATGTCCATACACTCTGTGAGCAGGATGCGGCCCCGCTTGTGGAGACGTTCGAGGCGGTGGAGGAGAAGTTCGGGGAATACCTTCACCAGATTCGATGGCTTAATCTCGGAGGCGGACACCACATCACAAGGCCGGGATATGATATTGCTGTATTGAAGGACCTGCTCTGCCGGATACGGGATACCTACCATGTACAGATTTATCTGGAGCCAGGGGAAGCGGTTGCACTGAGTGCAGGATATCTGATCACGGAAGTGATGGATATTGTGGAGAATGTACCTCCGGTTTTGATACTCGATGCATCCGCAGCCTGCCATATGCCGGATGTGCTGGAGATGCCTTACCGCCCGCCTCTGAGGGATAGCGGTAAACCGGGGGAAAAGGCGGTTACATGCACTCTTGGCTGCAGAACCTGTCTGGCAGGGGATGTAATTGGAGATTACAGCTTTGACGAGATGCCCAGAATCGGGGAACGCCTGGTGTTTGAAGATATGGCAATCTACACGATGGTGAAAAATAATACTTTTAACGGTATGCCGCTGCCGGACATTGCGCTTCTCAGAAAAGACGGGATGTGCGAGGTTGTAAAACGGTTTGGCTATCAAGATTTTAAGGAGCGTTTATCCTGATGAATAAGTTGACAACGCCGCGGGAAGACGGCTATTTTATGCCTGCAGAATTTGCGCCTCACGAGGCTGTTATTTTAATCTGGCCGGTGCGGCCGGGAAGCTGGGGAAAGAATCCTGAGAGGGCAAGGAAGGCATTTTTAGAGATTATACGAGAGGCATCCCGGAGTGAAAAAGTATATTTACTGGCAGACCGGGAACATAAGGAAGAGGCGGTACGCGCGGCAGGCAGGTTTGCGGAAATTCTGGCAGTGGGGAGCGATGATGCCTGGGCCAGGGACGTGGCCCCCACCTTCGTAACCAATGGAAGGGATGTCAGGGGCATCAGCTGGCGTTTTAATGCCTGGGGCGGCAGCACAGACGGCTTGTATGCCTCCTGGGATAAAGACGATGCGGTTGCAGGTGTGCTTCTGGACAAACTGGGTTATTTCTGCTATGATGCCGGAGATTTTGTGCTGGAGGGCGGTTCTATCCATTCTGATGGGGAGGGAACCATATTGACAACAAGGAGCTGCCTGCTCAGCCCCGGCAGGAATCCGCGGCTGTCAAAGCTGCAGATTGAGGATAAATTAAAGCAATATCTGGGAGCCGAAAAGATATTGTGGCTGCCCAGGGGAATCTATATGGATGAGACGAATGAACATGTGGATAACGTCTGTGCGTTTACTGCTCCAGGAGAGGTTGTGCTTGCCTGGACAGATGACCGTGAGGATCCCCAGTATGAGCTTTCCAGGGCCTGCCTGGATTATCTGGAAAAACAGACGGATGCAAAAGGCCGCCGGCTGACCGTGCACAGGCTGCCTATACCTGATGTACCCGTGAGGGTCACACGAGAAGAAGTGGAGCAGTTTGTGTTTGAAGCCGGAGAAGATATGCGGGAAGCCGGGGAACGGCTGGCCGCCAGTTATGTGAATTTTTATTTTACCAACGATGCCGTGCTGGTGCCTCAGTTCGGCGGTGACAATGAAGAAAGTGACAGGCGTGCGCTGGAAATACTGCGGCCCCTGTGTCCGGGACGCAGGGTGACAGGGATAGACAGCAGGGCGATTTTGCTTGGAGGCGGCAATATCCACTGTATTACCCAGCAGATTCCAGAAGGAGGAGGAAATGAGTGAGGTTACGGTTGCTGTGATTCAGATGCAGTGTACTGCAGATGTACAGCAGAATATGAAAACAGCAGAACGGCTGGTCAGGCAGGCGGCAGAGCAGGGCGGTCAGGTGATTCTGCTTCCGGAACTGTTCGAGCGGCAGTATTTCTGCCAGGAACGGCGATATGAATACTATAGCTATGCGCTTCCGACAGAGGACAATCCTGCGGTGCGTGCAATGCAGAACCTGGCAGGTGAGCTGGGGCTTGTGATTGTGGTCAGCTTTTATGAGCGGGCGCAGAACACACTGTATAACTCTGCTGCTGTGGTGGATGCAGACGGCAGCCTGCTGGGAGTGTACCGGAAGACACATATTCCGGATGATCATTTTTATCAGGAAAAATTTTATTTTACACCGGGAGACACCGGATTTACCGTGTGGGATACAAGATATGGCCGGATTGGAGTCGGGATCTGCTGGGATCAGTGGTTTCCGGAGACGGCTAGAAGCCTGGCGTTGAAAGGAGCGGATGTGATCCTGTATCCGACTGCCATAGGCAGTGAACCGATTCTGGACTGTGACAGCTCGGGACATTGGAGAAGAGCTATGCAGGGCCACGCGGCGGTCAATATCGTGCCGGTGGCGGCTGCCAACAGGTTCGGGCTGGAAAAAGTAGAGCCATGTCCGGAAAATGCGGGCCAGAGTTCCAGCCTGGTGTTCTATGGCAGCAGTTTTATAACCGATGAAACAGGAGCAGTTCTGTGCCAGGCGGGCAAAGATACGGAAAACGTGCTGTGCGCCCGGTTTGATTTCGAGAAGATCAGAAGAGAAAGGCTGGAATGGGGGCTTTTCAGGGATCGGAGGCCAGAGTGGTATTGGAGTTGACGAGCTTTAGTCTCGTTGACGGATGGGGGGCGCACCGTAAAGGGATAGCCGGGAAGCGCCGGAAGAGTATATGCCCGGCTATCCCTTTACAGTGCTGCGTGCATCCAATCGGCAGGCAAGAACAGTTCTTCAGGAGGGCTCCAAACGGGGGCAGTGTATGAATTCGTCCTTTCCATTGATAAATGAATGCAGATTTTTGGTTCCACCAAGCGAATCAATACGCTGCCCCGGTTCCGAGCCTCCCGAGTTGACAATCATAACTACCGATTGGATGCACTCAGCGAAATGAAGGGAGAGACGAAAGCCTCCCAAGTGCACATATGCCGTTTCGAGGTGCTAAAGCGGATCTTAGAAATTCTTGGAAGCCGGCAGCCGAAAAAGTAGGGAAATTTTGTGATCACCGAATCACAAAATTAGGCGGCCCAGCGCGAGAAATCATCGGATTTCTCGTGATGTGCCGCCGGTGCCCTGCTTTTTTGGCTGCCGGCTTCCTAGAATTTCTTAGGTCCGCGTCCGCATATCGAAACGGCATATGTGCACTTGGGAGGCTTTCGTCTCTCCCTTCATTTCGCGCCCCCTTCATCAATTCCCTCTTTCATTTGTCAAGGTCTAAAACTTTTTTTAATTTGCGCATCTTCGAATAACCCGCCTTCAGATTGAGAATGATTTTACTAGATTCAAATTTTCATCTAGGAGGGTTTATATTATGGCACTGAATAAAGTTGAATTGTGTGGGGTTAATACGGCGAAGCTTCCGCTCTTAAAGGAAGAAGAAAAAGAAGCTTTGTTTGTGAGAATCAAGGCAGGAGATGAGGAGGCCCGTGAGGAATATATTAAGGGCAATCTCCGCCTCGTTTTGAGTGTGATCAAGCGGTTTTCCAACAGCAACGAAAATGCGGATGACCTGTTTCAGATTGGCTGCGTGGGGCTGATGAAGGCGGTGGATCATTTTGACCCGGACAGACTGGTGAAGTTCTCTACTTATGCGGTGCCCATGATTATCGGAGAAATCAGGAGATATCTGCGGGATAATAATTCCATCCGGGTCAGCCGCTCCCTGCGTGATACGGCCTATAAAGCAATTTACGCAAAGGAAGGCTACATGAAGAAACATCTGAAAGAACCTACCGTGCAGGAGATTGCCGAGGAGATCGGAATCTCAAAAGAGGATATCGTCTTTGCACTGGACGCGATTCAGATGCCGATGAGCCTGCATGAACCGGTATATAGCGATGGCGGCGACACGCTTTACGTGATGGATCAGGTCAGTGACAAAAAAAATAAAGAAGAAAACTGGGTGGAGGAGCTGTCCCTTGAGGCTGCTATGGAACGCCTGAATGAAAGGGAACGCTATATCATTACCTTAAGGTTTTTCGAGGGAAAAACGCAGATGGAAGTCGCAGAGGAGATTAAAATATCCCAGGCTCAGGTGAGCCGGCTGGAGAAAAATGCGCTCAAGGTCATGAAACAGTATCTGCTGGGCTAAAATAACTGCTATGCATACCAGGGCCCTGCACTGAAACAAAAATATATAGAATCCCTGTATTTTATGGTTGAAATTTCCATGACTTCATACTATTATAAACGTAGACTAAAGGAGGGTATGGAGAGGAACCATGTATAAACTATGCATTTTTGATTTAGACGGAACTTTAACGGATACGTTGGATTCTCTGACTTTTTCTGTGAATGAGACATTGAAGGAGATGGGGCTTTCCCCGATCACCAGTGAACAGTGCCGCATGTTTGTGGGAAATGGAGCAAGGGTATTGATGGAGAAGGCGTTGTGGGAAAGCGCCAAGGCTGGTCCGGAAAGGCTGGACGAGGCAATGGAGATATACGGCCGTATATTTGACGCTAACTGCACATATCATGTAATACCATATGACGGTATCTTAAAGCTCCTGGAGGGCATGAAGGCGCGCGGTATCTGTCTGGCAGTGCTGTCCAACAAACCTGACAGGCAGACCGTGCATGTGGTGGAAGAGATATTCGGTAAGGATACGTTTCAATGGATTCAGGGCCAGAAAGAAGGCATACCCAGAAAGCCGGATCCTTATGCCGCCCTGCAGATTGCCGGGAGGTTTGGGGCTGAGCCGGAAGAGTCACTGTATGTAGGCGATTCGGAAGTGGACATTGCAACCGGCAGGGCAGCCGGGATGAAGACCATAGGAGTGTCCTGGGGCTTTCGGGGAAGAGCTGCGCTTGCAGAGGCGGGAGCCGTGCATGTTGTAGATTCTCCGGAGGAGATTCTGAATTTGATTACTTAAAAGGGAGGGAAAAGAATCATGTATGAATATGATGATGAGTGTCTGCTTACATTTCTAAAGAAGCAGTCTCAGCTATTTGATGAGCCGGTGGCAGAGACCATCGAGGCAGCGGAGGCTTTCCTGGAGGACTGCATGGCCGCAGTCGTGGATTCCCTTGATGAGGTGAGGGAATATTTTGAGGAAAGCGGGATTGACGTGGATGGAATGTCGGACGAAGAACTGGAAGAGGCGTCCGAGGTCTTTGCACTTCCGAACGGACAATATTTGATTGTGGAAGGTTAATCCGAATACTTAAAGCAATGAAACACAAAAGCCGCAGCATCATTTCACTGCGGCTTTTTCTGTGGCCTCTTTTATGGCATCCAGAATAACCTGGGATGTATAGGGGGTGTCGTCTGACAGTGAGATATCCTCCAGGGACTGCTTCTCATAGACCTGATCTGCTATATCTTCGATTGCCGGCTGAATCAGAGGAAACATGGTGGTCATTGCCTCATCCAGATTGGAAAATCGGATAGAATTGATATGGGATTCATCTACGGATACTTCCACTTCTAGATTTGTATTGTTTAACGTCAGCGTCGAGGTATAGACTCCCGGAGTATACTGCTTTTTCGCATCTGCACTCTTATCTTTTCCGCCGGGACGGAACATGACAATCAGCAGTATGATCAGAAGAATGCCAAGTGCCGCGAAGACTGCCGTATAGATGATTTCTTTCATATGCAGAACAATAATTTTTGTTTTGGAACCCATTGAAGAGACCTCCCGTGTTAGTCAATTTTACTTCCCTGTAATGGGCAGGTAAGGAAAACTGTCCATTGCGCTTTTTATAAGTGTATGACGTGAAGGGAAAAAATATTCGCGTCTTTTGCGTGACAAATAGAATGGCATCCTGTAAAATGGATAAGAATGAAGAGGTGAAAAGGATGTATATCATAGCAGGTCTGGGAAATCCGGACAGACAATATGAAGGTACGAGACATAATGTGGGATTCGAAGTGATAGATACCATTGCTTCGAAATATAATATAGCAGTGGACACGAAAAAACATAGAGCCTTCATTGGCAAGGGTGTGATAGGCGGGCAGAAGGTAATTCTGGCAAAACCGCAGACATATATGAACCTGAGTGGAGAGAGCATTATCAGCCTTGTGGAATATTATAAGATTGATGAAGAACAGGAACTGATCGTAATATACGATGATGTCAGCCTGGGGGTCGGGAAGCTCCGCATCCGTGCAAAAGGCAGTGCCGGCGGCCACAATGGAATCAAAAATATCATCGCTCATCTTGGAAGTGAGGTATTTCCCAGGATTAAAATAGGAGTTGGTGAGAAACCGCCCAAATATGATCTGGCGGACTATGTACTTGGACATTTTACCAAGGCGGAGCACGAGTTGATGGAGGAAGGTTATGGGAATGCGGTTCATGCCATAGAGATGATAATATCCGGTGAGATTCAGGCTGCAATGAATGAGTATAACCGGAAAAAGAAGGAAGAGTAGAGAATATGCAGGCTTTTTTAGCGCCGCTTGCCGAGCTGGCGGAGTACAAGGAGATATTCGGCAGACGAAAGAAAAACAGCGGGGTTCTGCAGATTACAGGCTGCGTCAATTCCCAGAAAACACATTTAATGTATGCACTGAGCGATGGTTGTTATTATAAAATCATCGCTTTTTCCAGTGATGAAAAGGCAAAGAAGGCTTATGAGGAATACCGGTTCCTGGATGATAATGTGTATCTGTATCCGGCGAAGGACCTTCTGTTTTACCATGCGGACATCAAGGGAAAGTACCTGATTAAGCAGCGGATGGAGGTGGTGCGTGCCATACTTGAGGCGGAGGAAATGGAGAGCCGGGGGAAGGGCGGAATCACGGTTATCACAACGATGGACGCTTTTTTGGATGGTATGCCTCCTCTGCGGGAAATTGCAAAACGCAGGATTCATGTGGAAGGGACGGGGACACTGGATTTAATAAAGCTGCAGGAAAAGCTTTCCGCAATCGGTTACGAACGGGAGGTTGAGATCGAAGGCCCCGGGCAGTATGCGGTCAGGGGAGGTATACTGGATGTGTTCCCTCTGACGGAGGAGCTACCGGTCCGCATTGAACTGTGGGGGGACGAGGTGGATTCCATCCGGACTTTTGATGTGGAAAGCCAGCGGTCGATCGAGAACCTGGATGATGTGGACATTTATCCAGCAGCGGAATTCCTTGGAGAGCGCGGGAAAAGCGTCTCTTTCCTGGATTATTTCCCAAAGGAAAAGAGTCTGTTGTTTTTGGATGAGCCTCTGCGTCTGGCAGAACATGCGGATGAGACCGCAGAGGAGTATCTGAACAGCCGGAAAAACAGGGAAGAAGCCGGAATGCAGGAGGAAGAGGAACCGGAAATTTTTTCTACGAAGGTGATTGTAGAAAAGATGAATCAGTATTACGGCATCGGCCTGACAACGCTGGAATCTAAATGCGGCGGGTTTCATGTGCGGGATACCTACAGTCTGCAGACGAAAGGGGTCAATCCGTACAACAACAGCTTCGAGATGCTAACAAGAGACCTGAAGCGCCTGAAAAGGAGCGGTTACCGGGTGATACTGCTTTCCGGTTCCCGGACCCGTGCAAGACGGCTCGCCGAGGATCTGCGGGATTATGATCTGAGTAGTTTTTACAGCGAGGATATGCACCGGGAAGTGCAGCCGGGGGAGATCATGGCTGCCTACGGACATGTTGCGGAGGGGTACGAGTACCCGATGCTGAAGTTTATGGTGATATCCGAGACGGATATTTTCGGAAAGCAGAAGCGCAAAAAACGGCGCAGGACCTATGAAGGCCAGAAAATCCAGAATTTTTCCGAACTCAAGGTAGGCGACTATGTCGTCCATGAAAATCACGGTCTGGGGATCTACCAGGGGATTGAGAAGATCGAAGTCGACAAAGTAACAAAGGATTATATGAAGATTTCTTATGCAGGCGGTGGGGCGCTGTATATTCTGGCTACCCAGCTGGATCTGATCCAGAAGTATGCCGGTGCGGATGCGAAAAAACCGAAGCTGAACAAGCTGGGCACCAGCCAGTGGACAAAAACAAAGAGCCAGGTGCGCAGGGCCGTCAGGGCAGTGGCAAAGGATCTGGTGGAGCTTTATGCGGCAAGACAGGAGTCCCAGGGATTTGTATATGAACCGGATACCGTGTGGCAGAAGGAATTCGAGGAGATGTTTCCTTTCGAAGAGACTGATGACCAGCTGCAGGCGATTGCGGACACAAAGCGGGACATGGAAAGCAAAAAGATCATGGACCGGCTGATCTGCGGGGATGTGGGCTACGGAAAGACGGAGATCGCGATCCGGGCGGCTTTCAAGGCGGTACAGGAAGGAAAACAGGTGGTCTATCTGGTACCGACTACGATTCTGGCCCAGCAGCACTACAATACCTTTGTGCAGCGGATGCGGGATTTTCCGGTCAGGGTAGACCTTCTGTGCCGGTTCCGCACAACGGCTCAGCAAAAGAAGACAGTGGAGGATTTAAAAAAAGGGCTGGTGGATATCGTGATCGGCACCCACAGAGTGCTTTCTAAGGACGTACAGTTTAAAGACCTGGGGCTGCTCGTGATCGATGAGGAACAGCGTTTTGGTGTTACCCATAAAGAGAAGATCAAAAAGCTCCGGGAGAATGTGGATGTTCTGACGCTGACCGCAACGCCGATCCCGAGGACGCTCCATATGAGCCTGATCGGAATCCGGGATATGAGCGTCCTGGAGGAGGCCCCTATGGACAGAATGCCGATCCAGACCTATGTCATGGAATACAATGACGAGATGGTCCGGGAGGCTATAGAGAGGGAACTGTCCAGGGACGGGCAGGTATACTATGTTTACAACCGGGTTAGTGATATCGCGGATGTGGCGGGGAGAATTCAGAAGCTGGTGCCGGACGCAGCCGTTTCCTTCGCGCATGGACAGATGAATGAACGCCAGTTGGAAAACATTATGTATGATTTTATCAACGGGGATATTGATGTTCTGGTATCCACAACGATCATCGAGACCGGACTGGACATCTCCAACGTGAACACCATGATTATCCACGATGCGGACCGCCTGGGGCTGTCACAGCTGTATCAGCTCCGGGGGCGCGTGGGCCGGTCCAGCCGGATGGCCTATGCATTTTTATTGTACAGAAGGGATAAGATGCTCAAAGAAGTGGCAGAAAAACGCCTTGCGGCCATCCGGGAATTTACGGATCTGGGTTCCGGGTTTAAGATCGCGATGCGGGATCTGGAGATCCGCGGAGCGGGCAACCTTCTCGGGGAAGAGCAGCACGGCCATATGGAGGCAGTTGGATACGATCTGTACTGTAAGATGCTCAATGAAGCGGTGAAGCAGCTCAAAGGCGAGATGGAGGAGGATGTTTACACCACAACGATGGACCTCAATATTGACGCTTATATTCCGGAATCCTATATCCCGAACGAATATCAGAAACTGGATATATATAAACGGATTGCCAGCATTGAGAATGAGGAAGAGATGGATGATATGATAGAAGAACTGATTGACCGTTTTGGGGATATTCCAAGGAAGGTGCAGCAGCTTTTGAATATTGCAGGTCTGAAAGCGCTTGCCCATTCCGCCTATGTGACCGCGGTCGAGCAGAAAGGGGATGCTTATCAGTTTACCATGTATGAAAAAGCGAAGGTACAGCCGCAGAAAATCCCGGGCCTTTTACAGGCCTATCATGGGAGCCTGGTGTTCAAAGCAGATGATCCTCCGTACTTCCTGTACCAGAAGAAAGGACGCAGCGGACGGGAGAAGGATGAGAACGTGCTGGAATTGGTGAAAAAGGTGTTAAATGACATAAAAGGCTTGTTAGAATAAGAAAAACAAGCTATAATAATGAAGTTAAAATGTACGTAGGAGGATGTTATGGGACAGTTCAGAAAAAGAGTGATGATAATGGCTGCTGCGGGCCTTATCGCGGTATCTTCCCTGGCTGGGTGCAGCCGCTCTATGAATAATGATGCCGTAGTTGCCGAAGTAGGAGAAGACAAGATTGTGCTGGGGGTTGCCAATTTTTATGCAAGGATGCAGCAGGCGCAGTATGAGACATATTATGCCGGGATGATGGGTACCACCGGCGAGGCCATGTGGACACAGGAAGTAGAAGAGGGCAAGACCTATGAGGATACGACAAAGGAAAGTACCTTGAAAGCAATCGAGGACATGTATCTCCTGAAGCAGCACGCGGCCGATTATCAAGTGGAACTGACCGACGATGATAAAAAGGCGATTAAGAAGGCCGCTGAAGCCTTTGTGGAAGACAACACGCTGGAGGACAAAGAGGTTGTTTCCGGTTACGAGAAGTACGTCAAGACATTTCTGGAGCTGGCAACCATTCAGGCAAAGATGAATGCTCCGATGAAAGAAGGCGTGGACGAAGAGGTTTCCGACGAAGAAGCGGCGCAGAAGAGTATGCAGTATGTGCTGTTCTCCTATAATAAGACAGATGAGGAAGGTAATTCAGAAGCCATGACAGACGATGAAAAGTCGGCCCTGAAAGAAACCGCAGAGGAGTTTGCAGAAGACCTAAAAGATAGTGACGGTCGGGATTTGGAGGCAGCGGCATCCGAAGCCGGTCTGGAAGTACAGACAGCAACCTTTGATTCCGAATCCACATCGCCCACGGCTGACCTGGTAAAGGCAACAGATGCGCTGGAGGAAGGCGATGTAACCGGCATCGTAGAATCTGACAATGGAATCTACGTAGCAAAGCTGACCAGCAACCTGGACAGAGAGGCCACAGACGCCAAGAAGGAATCCATCGTGGAGGAAAGAAAGCAGGAACAGTACGATTCCCTCCTGGAACAGTGGAGAAAAGATACAAAGATAACAGAACATGAAAAAGTATGGAAAAAAGTAAAATTTGAAAAGCAGGGTGTGACCATAATGCAGAGCGAGGATGAATAGGTAACGGGTTTTCGTCTTGTTGGCAAATGGGGACGCTTCATGACAGCCCCAGTACCTTCCCGGCAGCCCTGTCATGAAGCTGGTTCATCCAATCGGGAGGATAATATACATTCATTTGGGGCCTCTGGGCGGGAGCAGCGGATGTGAACTGGCTATGCGCAGCGTGTTTTCTTCGGTATGCTTTTGTCTGTCCCCGTCTCGTTCAACGCTAGGCTTCCCCCCATCAAAAAACATTTTATACTTGAAGTTTTCTTGATGTGATGGTAGAATATTAAGAGTTCGTGAGGGAGTAATTAGCGTAGTGCATACGTGGTAAGTCAACATACTGGCCGAGGAGGTCTGGCTTATCTTAATTAATGAGACTCATGTACAGTTTATTTGCTGTACATGTGTCTCTTTTTATGTTGCAGCGCAGGCTGGCACGTGGGAAGGTTCACAAAGGAGGAAGATGACAGATGGGAATTCTTGAATTGTTTTTATTGGCGGTAGGTTTATCAATGGATGCTTTTGCGGTGTCTGTCTGTAAGGGGCTGGCGATGCCGAAGATTACCGTGAAAAAGGCTTCCGTGGTAGGGGTGTGGTTTGGTGGATTTCAGGCGCTGATGCCGCTGGTTGGTTATTTTCTAGGGGTGCAGTTTAAAGATAAGATTACGGCTATTGATCATTGGATCGCTTTTATTCTGCTGGGCATCATCGGATTTAATATGGTCAGGGAGGCGCTGTCCCCGGGCTGCGAGGCGGCCAGTGATGAGCTGGATGTCAAAACGATGTTCGTTCTTGCTGTTGCAACCAGTATAGATGCACTGGCCGTTGGTATTACTTTCGCTTTTCTTCATGTAGATGTGATATCAGCGGTCTCCTTTATCGGAGTGACGACCTTTCTTTTATCCGCAGCCGGCGTGAAGATCGGAAATGTCTTTGGAACAAAGTATAAGGCGAAAGCGGAGCTGGCGGGGGGCGTAATTCTGATTCTGCTGGGATTGAAAATTCTGCTGGAGCACCTGGGGGTTCTGTAAATCAGAAATCCCAGCTTTCCCCCAGCTTTTCTCGCGCAACATACAGGGTGCGGTCTTCTCTGGTGCGCAGCGTCCATTTTACCAGCGTCAGGCGCCGGTTTTGAATTTCAATGCAGGTGATGCACCTGGGGTGTACACAGCTGCCGGTATTGAAGTAGGGAGAGGCATCCGATCCGGTCATGGGGCGGTGTGTATGGCCTGCTATGAGTACTTTCTGTTCCCTGAGCGCCCAGTCGGAGAGACGCTTTTCTACTTTTTTCTTCCTGGAATAATTCCTGGCGGCACTCGTTGGATCGGAGACCCCAAGCGCCTCCAGCGGTTTCCAGAGGTACCGTACGAGAAATCTTGCGGCCGCGCTGCCCGTACTGTTCAGAAAATCAGCCTGGTGTCCGTGGGTCAGATACAGATCTCTCCCATGTTCCATATCTTTTAATATCATCCCCTGAAGATAGCACATATCAGGAAAGAGAGGGACTTCGTCCGCCTGTCCGCTGGCATGGTATGTGGAGCAGTGCTTTCGGCAGTAGCCGCAGTGGCGTTTGCTCTGATCATGGTTTCCGTAAAGCATATACAGCCGCCCCTTGTTTTTAAATTCCCGGAGCAGCCAGAACACATTGCTGTGAATGTCTATAATCCTGGAAAATGACCTGTTTTCCCACAATTCATCTCCGTCACCCAGTTCAATATATGAAAATCCCCTCTCATAATAGTAATTTAGGGCCGCAAAATAGAGGTTCTGATTCTTTAGAAAATTGTCGTTGTGATCGCCGGTGCCACGATGACAGTCGCTGATGAGCACAAAGCGGGAGGTACTGTATAAGGGAATCTCCAATGCGTCTGAAAAGGCACGGGAAATCCTCTGATACCAGCTCATAAGTGCCTCCTGGTTCTTTTTCCGATTCTGCGGATGCGAAGTGTCTTCCGAAATAGAAAAGGAGACAGATAATAGAGGAAAAGAAGCCTGTCAGCAGTGCTGTAAAATGGCCTGGTTATCCAGAGGTACAGCCGGCAGGCAAACCTGGATTTCCACAATACATAGCTTTGTACCCAGGTATCCCACGGGACGCCCGGCACCTTGGGGTCAGTGAGGTGAAATTGTACGGTAGTGCCGTAGACCAGGATTTCACTGTCTTTATAGCCCAGCCCAATGAGGGCACGGGTAAAAGCGCGGCACATAGATTCCTCCGGAAAAGTCAGTACCGCCTCCAGTAGCAGATCCTCCGGCTGCGTACAGGTACCCATGACAAATCCCCCCGGCCGCCAGTGAGTCTGGGACAGATTGAAAAACGGGCATTCTGGTCCCATCAGCCTGAGCCGGACAGGCAGCATTTCATCCGGTTCTGCGGCTGGAAAGATTGTCTGGCGCCGCAGCGCAGGCGGTACGATGGTATCTGCATGGTAGATTCCAGCCTCGGCTCCAGTACTGATCCCATACTGCCCCTTCCAGAACTCGATCAGCCAGGTCTTTCCCCGATAATTAAAGTAGACGGGCTCACGGTCAAAAACCATGTTTGCAGACAGGGCTGTCTGGTCGTAAAATTCTCCGCAGCCGGATTCTTTTTGCCACGCGTCCGTACTGGTAGTAAAAATATCCTGTACAAACTGATATGTGAAGCCGAAAGGTTCCGCGAGTTCATTTAGGAGACTGCATTTTTTCGTGCAGGACATTTTCCGGACCTTTGTCAGGCTCCGTTTTCTGCGGATGCAGAAAAACGCGCAAAGTAAGAGCAGTATTACAATGAAAGAAGTGATGATAAGATACATACGCAAAATCCTACAGTGATTCTTCCTATATTATATGCAAAATTCTGTAAAATGGCCGTAAAACCTTGAAATTTGGGGAAATCCCATATATAATACACGGGTTGTGGATATGACAGGAACAGTGTGCAGCGAGGAATCAATTGAGGACTTTACGGAAGGGAGAAGAGCGAATGGGATACGACTATGGGAAAATCTGGGTTGCAGGCGCGTCCGGACGTGTAGGTACGATGATACACAATATGCTGGATATGCGGGATGTTGAACTCCTGGAGACAGATGTGGAGGAACTGGACATTACTTGTGCAGCTGATGTGAATTTGTTTGGCAGCAGAAATCGTCCGAACACAATTATTAACTGTGCGGGAATGACGGATGTACAGGAATGTGAGGATAATATAGAAGAGGCCTACAAGGTAAACGCATTGGGTGCGAGAAACCTAAGCGCCATTGCAAGAAAAATTGATGCAAGGATCATTCAAATATCAACAGATGATATTTTCTGGGATAACAGCTGCAGGAGTTTTCACGAGTTTGATACGCCAAATCCGAGAACGGTCTATGGAAAATCAAAGCTTGCCGGGGAAAATTTCGTCAAAGAACTGGCGCCTAAGCATCTGATAATCAGAAGCTCCTGGGTATATGGAAAGGAAGGGCATAACTTTGTAAATTCCATTATAGAGCAGGTTCAACATGGCGGCATTATCGAGGCTGCCATCAATGAATATGCATGTCCCACCAGCGCAAGGGAGCTGTGCAAGGTAATCCTGCGTCTGATCAAGGAAGAGCAGGAGGGAATCTACCATGCAGTCTGCAGCGGGTCCTGCAGCCGCTATGAACTGGCGCAAGAGATACTGCGGATCATGGGCAGACAGGATGTTAAGCTGGAACCGGTAGAACTGGAAGAACCTGGGCAAGAGACTTGCAGGTATACAGAGAACTGTGGAAGCACGTATATCCAAAGTGCATCCAGCAACTCATGCACTTCGGGCGGATTCGCAGAAAACTGCGGAATAAGGTATACCATTCTGGATAATATGATGCTTAGGATGTGCGGAATTGAAGAGCCGGGACCGTGGCAAGCCGCACTGAAAGAGTATTTACAGGAGCTTAACCTGCAGGAAGGAGCGGAAATTTAATGGAAGAGACAAAGAAGAAAAAATTTGGTCTTACGACATTGATTTTCATCAGTCTGCTGCTCGGTGCGGCGGCAGGGATTATACTCCACTATCTGGTGCCGGCAGGATATACCAGAGATACCGTTATCATTAACGGGATCTTTTATGTGGTCGGCAATGGATTTCTCAGGGCCATGCAGATGCTGGTTGTACCGCTTGTGTTTTGCTCTCTTGTCTGCGGCAGTATGGCGATAGGGGATACAAAGACGCTCGGGAAGGTGGGCGTTAAGACGATTATTTTTTATCTGTTTACTACGGCAGCGGCGATCACGTTGGCACTGGGGATCGGCAATCTGATCAATCCTGGAGTGGGGTTGGATATCAGCAGCGTGGAAAAAACAGAGACAGCAGCTGCAGAGGCAGTCAGTTTTGCGGATACTATCCTGGAAATAATTCCGAAAAATCCGATACAGGGATTGGCGGAAGGGAATATGCTTCAGATTATATTCTTTGCTATATTTGTGGGGATTCTGCTGGCGAAAAGAGGAGAGCGCGCAGCGTCTGTTTCTCAGTTCTTTGCCCAGTTCAATGACCTGATGATGGATATGACGATGGCGGTGATGAAGGCCGCCCCGATCGGGGTGTTCTGCCTGATCGCAAAGACCTTTGCCGGAATCGGATTCGATGCATTCATTCCCATGCTCAAATATATGGCGGCGGTATTTTTAGCGCTGCTGCTGCAGGGGTTCGGTGTATACCAGATCCTGCTGAAAATATTTACAGGGCTGAACCCTGTTAAATTCGTAAAAAAGTTCCTGCCGGTTATGGGATTTGCATTCTCTACGGCAACGTCCAATGCTACTATACCGCTATCCATAGAAACGCTGGATAAAAAAATGGGAGTGTCCAAAAAGATATCCTCCTTTACGATACCGCTTGGAGCAACGATCAATATGGATGGAACAGCAATCATGCAGGGAGTGGCTGTCGTTTTTGTGTCCCAGGCCTTTGGAATCAGCCTGTCGCCGGCGGATTATATTACGGTGATCGCAACCGCTACATTGGCGTCAATCGGAACGGCGGGAGTACCGAGCGTCGGGCTGATTACACTCTCCATGGTGTTCAATGCGGTCGGGCTTCCGGTAGAGGGAATTGCACTGATCATGGGCATTGACAGGATACTGGATATGACGAGAACGGCGGTTAACATAACGGGGGATGCGGTTTGCACAACTATCGTGGCACATCAGAATAAAGAACTGCGCAGAGAGGTCTTCGAGAGGGAGGGGGGACGCCCAGCGGACCGCAAGAGGAAGGATGCCCTGTGAGATGCGGGACGGAATGCGCGGCAAGGTCTGTGCTGTTTTGCAGGGCGACCCGCAGGCGAACCAGCAGTAGGAGAAAAAAGACAGGATTGCAGAGAACCAGAGACATTCACCGCTTAAGCTGATGCTTAAGCGGCTCAGGTCTCTTTGGAAATTGCTTTGGAGAGCAATTTCCATCTCTGCAATCCTGTCTTTTTTCTCTTACTGCTGGTAAGCCTGCTCTACGCCCTGCAAAACAGCACAGACCTTGCCGCGCATTCCGTCCCGCATCTCACAGGGCATCCTTCCTCTTGCGGTCCGCTGGGCTGGTGCATCCTGGCGGGAGTGGGAGAAGCGAATTGAACTGGGGGACGGGGGATGTGCTGGACTCGGCAGGGCTGTGAAGCTATAATGGATAGCTTTTTTCAGGCGGTTAAACATTTTGTTTATATGTACTCTAGTTTTTCGAAGTAATGCATCAGGATGTCGGCGCAGTTTTCTACTCCTAGTTCGGAGGTGTCCAGGATCATGTGGTAGTCGTTTACATCACCCCAGGTTTTGCCGGTGTGTTCGTAGTAGTAGGCGGCTCTTTCTTTGTCGGTACTCTCGACTTTTTCTTTGGCTTCCTCGTGGGTGAGGGATTCCAGCTCCATGATGCGGGATATACGGTCTTCTTTGTCTGCGCAGACGAAAATATTCAGGACGTTTAGACGGTCTTTCAGAATGTCGGATGCGCAGCGGCCGAGGATGATGCAGGGGCTTTTGGCAAGTTCACGGATTGCTTCGGCTTCTGAGTCGTACATTTTGTCATCTATTGTATGTTCAATGTAGGCTTTGTCGTATACCGGGATGTTCAGTCGCTGGGACAGCTCATTTGCAATGATACTTGCTCCGGTACCAAAACGGCGGCTCATTGTAATTATTAATTTCATAGTTTTTCCTCCTTCGTGTATACACTTGGGTTTGGCTTATGGGTCTATGTGTTTCCTTATTATAACACTGATGTGCGGAAAAGTGTAGATTTTATTGCTTAGAAATCTTAGTATTCGCGGGTGGGGGACGCTGAGAAAAAGGGGAGGAAGGTTTCTGCCGGGGCTGTATATGCCGTTTCGGAAACCGGCCGTCCGCTAAGAATCCGTAGAAGAAAAAGCGGGAAAAACAGAGGGATCAGCGGCATGCAACCCGAAATTTGATAATTTCGGGTCTTAGGCCGCCTCGGAATTTGATGCGGACATCAAATTCCGCCCTCTGTTTTTCCCGCTTTTTCTTCAACGGATTCTAGTACGGACTTTAAGGCTTCCGAAACGGCATATACAGCCCCGGCAGAAACCTCCCTCCCCTTTTTCTCAGCTGGTGCATCCGGGCGGTAGGATTTAATTTCTAAGGAGGGAGTAAATCCGGGAGAGGCATATGTGTGTTTCTTTGGTGTTGCTTTGTCTTCTGAGGAGGGGATAAATGATATGTGAGGGACTTGTATTTTTAGAAATTTGGTGTTGTGATAAAAGGGGAGGGAGGTTATAATGGGGCTGTGACAGAAATCGGCGGGAAAGGCGGGAAGGGCATCGTGAAGAACAGGAATCAGAGAGCGGCTGTGGTTGTTTTGATTGTTTGTATGGTGTTTTTTGCGGCTTTGGAGAGCGTTGGCGGATTTCGGGCGGGCTGTCGGAACGAAGGGGGCGGTGCGCTGCAGTCTGCTGCAGCTGTTTTGGGAAACGATACATGTGCAGAGCGTTTGGGAGAAGGATTCCGGGCTGGCGGATGTGGGTATGCGGGGCAGCGGATGGACGGGGGAGACAGCCTGCGTACGGGGAGTTTGGATTTTATGCCTGCTTCGGAAGCGAAGGATACGGTTTTTATGCGCGGCGGCAGGATGGATGAGGATTCTACGGAGCCTTCTTTGTTTTTTGTTGAAGTCTTTCTTATATTAAGTGTTTTTCAATTTCTTCTGGATGGCAGGACGTGGTCTGCGGTTCAGTCTTTTTGCATGGGTTTTCAGAATTATGCCATGCTTCAGGTTCATATTATCCAGCAGCGGGACGGGAAAAAGGGCCGGCTTACTTATTCTTTTTCATAATGAGTGTTCATAAGTGAAAATAGGGAGGATCCTCAGGGGATCATCTGGTTGAATAAGAGGAGGCTTATACTTTGAAAGAACATAAACGAAATATATGGATTGTGCTGTGTGTAACCGCAGTGTTTCTTTATGCTGCCATTTTCGGACTGGGCAGTGATTTTAAGGGTGCGGTAGATATGCGTTTTGGGATTGATATACGGGGCGGTGTGGAAGCGGTCTTTGAGCCGGAGGGTGTGACAGAGACTCCGTCTGCAGAGGATCTGGATGCGGCGAGAACGGTGATAGAAAACCGGCTGGATGCGCAGAATATTTTGGACAGGGAGGTAACTGCAGACAAGGAGCATGGGAATATTATTGTACGGTTTCCATGGAAGTCGGATGAGAAAACATTCAATCCGGAGGCTGCCATTGCTGAACTGGGTGAGACTGCGAAGCTGACCTTCAGGGACTCACAGGGGAATGTTCTGGTAGAAGGCAAAAATGTTGCGGACAGCAGTGTGGTTAAGAACAAGCAGACAGGAGAGTATGAAGTGTCTCTTGAATTTGATAAGCAGGGGGCAGAAGACTTTGCAGATGCCACGGAGAAGCTGGTCGGACAGTCCATGGGCATTTATATGGATGAGGAACAGATATCCAATCCAGTGGTCAGGGAAGCAATCAAAGGCGGGCAAGCCGTGATCAATGGCATGGGTTCTCAGGAAGAGGCGGAAACGCTGTCTGAAAAAATTAATGCGGGGGCGCTGCCGTTCTCTTTGAAGACGACGAACTATAATACCATCAGCCCGACGTTGGGAAGCGGGGCCCTTAAAGCGATGACAACGGCTGCGGCCACGGCCTTCATTCTGGTCTGCATTTTTATGATTTTATATTACCGGCTTCCGGGGATGATCGCCTGCCTGGCGCTGGTATTTCAGATGAGCCTTCAGGTTCTGGCTTTGTCTGTGCCCCAGTATACCTTAACACTGCCCGGGATTGCAGGGCTCATCCTGTCCCTGGGAATGGCGGTGGATGCAAATGTGATCATCAGCGAGCGGATCGGGGAGGAGCTGCAGAAAGGCTCCAGTATCCGGACGGCAGTGCGGCGCGGCTATAAGAATGCTTTTTCTTCCGTACTGGACGGAAATGTGACGACCGCGGCAGTGGCGGTGATCCTGATGATTTTTGGCTCGGGTACCATGCTGAGTTTTGGCTATACTCTGCTGACGGGGGTACTGATCAATCTGGCAGCAGGCGTATGGCTTTCCAGGGTCATGCTGAGTTCTGTGATTCTTTATCCGGGATTCCAGAAGCTCAAACTGTTCCGTGTGAAAAAGGAACGGAAAGTGATCGACTTTCTCGGCAAGCGTAAAGCTATCCTGATATTTACGGTATCCGTGCTGGTGGCCGGAAGCATTATAAGCGCGGTGAGGGGTGTAACGCTGGATACACAGTTTACCGGCGGGGTTATTTTAAAATATACCTGTGAGGGCACGCCGGATACGGAAAAAGCTGCCAAGGCAGTCGAAGGCGTATTAGATCGTCCTGTCAGCGCCCAGGCGGGAGAGGATTTTGTGTCTGGGCAGGAGAAGCTGGTTTTGAATCTGGGAGGCAATCAGGGTATTTCACCCCAGGAGCAGGAAAAGGTGCTGCAGCAATTGCAGGCAGTTCAGCCGGAATTAAACTATCAGTCATCGGAAACCTATGCGGTGGAACCGTATATCGGAGCCAGGGCTCTGAAAAATTCTGCAATTGCCATCGTTTTGGCCGCTCTGTTTATTGTTGTGTATATCAGGCTGCGTTTTTCCGCGCTGTCGGGCTTTTCTGCGGGAGTGTCGGGGGTGATTGCTCTTCTGCACGACGTTTTCATTGTATTTCTGGTATTCGGAGTTTGTAAAATACCCTTAAATGATGCGTTTGCATCAGTAACTTTGACAATAATCGGGTATTCTATTAACGATACGATCGTACTGTACGACAGAATACGGGAGCATATGAGCGGCCACACAAAAGAAGGCCTGGTTCCGCTTGTGAACAGGAGTATAACGGAAACATTAGGGCGTTCTGTTAATACGGCGTTTACTACGGTGCTGTGTGTGGCAATTGTACTGGTGTTTGCAATCTTTTATAATATAGAATCTATAAAAATATTTGCACTTCCTATGCTGATCGGCATGATCAGCGGCTGCTATTCCTCAATCTGCGTAGCCGGAGCGATCTGGGTTACCTGGAAGGAACGGAAAAAATCTTAATATTTGCATAATATAATATTAATAAGTTTCCATCCTGTTGCGAAAAATGTTGAAAAATGCTATTATGTTTTGGTATGTAACTTAGTTTTGCATATAGAAAGCATATAAATTATTGAAATAAGATAAAGAAATGGAAGGGGCATACCGATGGGCCAGAATAAAATGAGCGATAGCGAAAGAGAGGCATACAGGAGAGAGCAGGCCAGACAGCGCCGCAGGATGGAAGAAAAGCGGAAAAAGACAGTACAGGGGAATCCGGCCAAATCTGTGGCCAAAGGAGGCAAAAGCGGCGGTGGTAAGAACAAAGCTGCAAGGCCGGGAAGCAACGGCAGCAGCAGGAATGCGGTAAACAGCGGCAGACCCTCCGGGGGCACAGGTAAAGGCGGAAACGGCAAAAAAGGCGATTTCGGCAGGCGTCCGGCGGCAAACAAAGTGAGCAGGCAGGTAGGGCTCGTACTCTGCGCAGTTCAGCTGGCTGTAACGCTGGTGTTTATAGCTGCATTGTTTGTGCTGAATATGCTGCCCATGAAATATCTGGGGATTATTATTGCGGTTCTTGTATTACTCTGGGTACTTCCGCTGTCAAGCCAGTTGATATCTAAGAAAAAAGCAATTGCCGGAAAAGTGCTGAGCGTGCTGATGTCCATCGTGCTGATTCTGGGATCCTATTATATATTCAAGACAAACGGAACTGTAAAGGACATTAGCGGCGGCAATAAAAAAGTCGATAAGATGGTTGTTGCTGTACTGGCAGAAGACCCGGCAGAAAACATCAAGGATGCATCCGGCTACGACTTTGGCGTGCAATACGCGATGAAGGGCGACGATGTGAAATCTACGGTGGATATCATTAATAAGGAAGTGGGCAGCAGCATCTCGACGGTAGAATACAGCAGCCTGAATGAGCAGGCGCAGGCGCTGCATGACGGCGCCGTGGAAGCGATCATTTACAACGATGCCTATACGGCTATTCTGGAAGAGGCATTTACAGGATACAGCGACAGTGTTAAGATTATTTACACCCATGAAATAACAAGCAAGCTGGAGAATACTGCGGCTGACGTAAAAGTAGATGATGACTGCTTTACGGTTTATATAAGTGGAATAGATGTATTTGGCGCGATTGAGACTAACAGCCGAAGCGATGTGAATATCATTGCGGTTGTCAATCCGACGACGCATCAGATCCTGCTTGTAACGACGCCGCGTGATTATTATGTAGAGATTCCGGGTATTTCGGGCGGACAGCTGGATAAACTAACTCATGCAGGAATTTATGGGGTAGATGCATCAATGGCAACGCTGGCGAAGCTGTACGATACGGATATCGACTTTTATGCAAGAGTGAACTTTACATCCCTGGTACAGATGGTAGATGCACTCGGCGGTGTGGATGTCGTTTCTGAACAGGAATTCAACACCAGTTATGATTCAGGCCTTGAAATGTATGTGGCCCAGGGAGTTAATCATTTTAATGGACAGCAGGCACTGGCCTTCTCCAGAGAGAGACAGAATGTAGACGGCGGGGACTTCCAGAGAGGAAGAAATCAGCAGGCCGTCATCACTGCGATGATCAAGAAGGCGATATCACCGGCAATCCTGACAGGAGCAAACGGAATTCTGAGCAGCATCAGCGGGAATGTAGATACGAATATGTCCCAGGAGCAGATTCAGGAGCTCATTAAGAGCCAGTTGAATCAGCCGTCCGCATGGAATATCAAATCCATGTCGGCAACGGGAACCGGAGATGATCAGGAATGCTATTCCTCACCGGGAAGCATCCTCTATGTAACGCAGCCGGATCAGAATTCAATTAACGAGATTAAACAGGCCATCGACGCAGTGGAGGCAGGAGAAACGCTGCCGGATTCTGAAGTGGCACAATAAAATTCTAAGATACCGAGGAAAAGAATATGATGAAACTGTTAAAAAAGTGGGATCTTTCGATTATCTATAAAGCATTGCTTGTAGTTTTGGATATCGTATTTATCAATGCCAGTTCCTTTCTGGCATTGTGGATCCGCTTTAATATGCAGATCAGTGAGATACCTGCCGAATATTACACCTCTGTGCTGGATCTGGTCGTAGTTAATACGATTGTGACCGTTGTGATCTTTGCTGCCTGCAGATTATATACAAGCCTTTGGAGATTTGCGAGTATCAAAGAACTGGTATATGTGATTGAAGCCTGCCTGGCATCGGTTTTGTTTAATATTCTGGCCTATTATCTCACTTACAGGACCATATACAGGGGATATTTTCCTCTTTATGTTGTTGCCTTGTTTCTGCTTACCTGCCTGAGCCGGTTTTCATACAGGCTGGCAAGGCTCTTGTACCGGGGGAATATTCACGGGAGGCATGTGCGCAATACCATGATTATCGGAGCCGGCGAGGCCTGTAATGTGGTGATGAAAGAACTGGAACTTAGTACGGAGCTGGATGCAAAAATCTGCTGCGTAATCGATGATAATCCAAGAAAACGAGGTACATTTATCCACGGAGTTAAGGTAGTAGGCGGCAGGGAAGAGATCCTGCACAGTGCGGAAAAATACCGGATTAATGAAATCATCATTGCAATCCCAAGCGCAGATAAGCGGGAGCGGCAGAAAATCCTGGATATCTGCCAGAAGGTGCCGGACTGTGAGCTGAAGATTCTTCCCGGCGTATACCAGCTGGTAAATGGAGAAGTCAGTGTATCAAAACTGCGCAATGTAGAGATTGAAGACTTGTTGGGAAGAGATCCGATTCGAATTACGACGGAGAAAATCGGGCGGTATGTGTCCGGCAAGGTGGTACTGGTGACAGGCGGAGGCGGAAGCATTGGAAGCGAGCTGTGCCGCCAGATAGCGGCAAACGGTGTAAAACAGCTGATTATTTTTGATATCTACGAAAACAATGCCTATGATATCCAGCAGGAACTGAAAGCAAAATTTCCGTATCTGGATCTTGTGGTGCTGATCGGATCGGTCAGAAACGGAAGAAAGGTGAATAGTGTTTTTGCCCAGTACCGTCCCGATATTGTCTATCATGCGGCCGCGCACAAGCACGTACCGCTGATGGAGGACAGTCCCAATGAGGCGATCAAAAATAACGTCTTTGGAACTTATAAGGTAGCGCTTGCGGCGGACAGGTACGGTGTTGATAAATTTGTGCTTATTTCTACGGATAAGGCGGTTAATCCGACAAACATTATGGGCGCCTCCAAGCGGATGTGCGAGATGATTATCCAGGCCTTTAACAACCGTTCAAAGACAGAGTATGTTGCAGTGCGTTTTGGAAACGTGCTGGGCAGCAACGGAAGCGTGATTCCGCTGTTTAAGAAACAAATTGAAGCAGGTGGGCCGGTTACCGTGACCCACCCGGATATTATCCGCTATTTCATGACGATTCCGGAGGCCGTCTCACTGGTTCTGCAGGCAGGGGCCAGCGCTAAGGGCGGAGAAATCTTTGTGCTGGATATGGGCCAGCCGGTGAAGATTGTGGATCTGGCAAAGAACCTGATCCGGCTGTCGGGCTATACACTTGGAATGGATATTGAAATTAAGTATACCGGACTGCGGCCGGGAGAGAAGTTATATGAAGAACTTCTGATGGCAGAAGAAGGTCTGGAGAATACGGAAAATGAAAAAATACACATCGGAAAGCCGATTGAATTTGATGAAGAAGAATTTTTAAACGATCTGGAGGATTTATATCGTGAGGCATATGCGGAGACCGACCGTATGAAATATATTGTCCACAAGATTGTTCCGACCTATCATCTGCGGGATGCAGATATTATCAGGGATCAGCAGATACAGGCCGGATGGAATAAAGATTTTTCAGACACCCGTTCCAAACTGCCCAGCGCTTTTTTGGACAGAGGGATTGCGGATGCAGATATACGGACAGACAGTCCCAAATCCAGAAAAAACCTATCATAACAGGAAAGAAGGCACAAAATATGAAGGTACCATTTTCACCACCGGATATTACCGAAGAAGAAATTACAGAGGTTGCGAAGACCCTGCAAAGCGGCTGGATCACTACCGGGCCGCGGACCAAGGAATTCGAACGCAGAATCGCGGAATACTGCGGTACACGTAAGGCTGCCTGCCTGAATTCCGCTACCGCCTGTATGGAGATGACACTCCGCGTGATGGGAATTGGAGCAGGAGACGAAGTGATTACGACTGCATACACGTATACGGCTACCTGCAGCTGTATCTGCCATGTGGGGGCAGTTCCTGTTTTAGTGGATACGCTGCCCGGATCCTATGAAATGGATCCAGAGAAAGCGGCGGAGGCGGTGACGGAACGCACAAAAGCAATTATATGCGTGGATCTGGCCGGCATTATTTACAGCAGATACGATGAAATCTTCCGTATTGCCGAAGAAAAAAAACAGATCTACCGGCCGGCTAATGAGCGGCAGGAAGCGCTTGGCCGTATTCTTGTGATGGCAGACGCCGCCCATGCATTTGGCGCGCGCAGGGAGGGCAAAAAGTGCGGAGAGATTGCGGATTTCACCTGTTTTTCATTTCATGCAGTTAAAAACCTGACTACGGCCGAAGGCGGGGCGGTGACCTGGTCCGATACATTGCAGAAGGCAGGTCTGGACGCGGAAGGACTATACAGGGAATATATGCTTCTTTCCCTTCACGGGCAGTCCAAGGATGCTCTGGCAAAAACACAGGCAGGTGCTTGGGAATACGATGTTGTGGCGCCTTATTATAAGTGCAACATGACGGATATTATGGCGGCTATAGGACTGGTGCAGCTGGAGCGGTATCCGGAGATTCTGGAGAGAAGAAAAAAAATCATCGGCATGTACGATGTAGGGCTGGGGCAGAGCCCGGTGCAGGTGCTGACACACTATGGAGAGCATCATCAGTCCAGCGGACACCTATATCTTGTACGTGCGCTTGACAAATCACGTGAAGAGTGTAACAATATTATCACAGAATTGGCAGAAGCTGGAATTGCATCCAATGTCCACTACAAACCACTTCCGATGCTGACCGCCTATAAGCGGATGGGATTTGACTTGCAGGACTTTCCGAATGCTTATGCACAGTTTGAGAATGAAATTACGCTTCCGCTTCATACATGCCTGACTGATGAACAGGTGCAGTATGTGTCCGAAACATTTCGGGCGCTGCTATGAGCGCAGATATAGCATTACGATAGAATAGAGATCCAATGTGAAGAGTCCTCCGGGACTTGAGATATGATGAAGGATGTATTAGAATGTTATGACAGGGCAAAGCAGCCGTTATTCTTACAATCAGGAGTTAAAAGAATGATCAGATGGGAACAGCTGCCGGATTCAATGAAGAACAAGACACTCCGGCCTTATTATGATAAATTGAAAAAGAAGAAGATTAGTCTGTGTATGAAACGCATCATGGATCTTCTTTTTGCATTAGTTTTGACCGTTGTTTTAGTGCCGGTCATGGCTGTGCTTGCACTATGGATAAAATTGGACAGCAGAGGGCCTGTCTTTTACAGACAGGAGCGGATTACACGATATGGGAAACCATATCGTATTTTCAAGTTCAGGACTATGGTCGCAGATGCGGATCAAAAGGGGCCTTTAGTCACCGGCAAGGCGGACAGCCGCATTACCAGGGCAGGAAAGATGCTCCGCAAATGCAGGCTGGATGAGCTGCCGCAGCTTTTTAATGTACTTACCGGGGACATGTCTTTTGTTGGAACCAGGCCGGAAGTAAGAAAGTATGTGGAGCAATATACCGAAGAGATGAAGGCAACGCTCCTCCTTCCCGCAGGGATCACATCCCGTACCAGTATTATCTTCAAGGATGAGGATTTGATGATGGAAAAATATCGGAGGGAGACGGGAAAATCGGTAGACGAAGTATATGTGGATCATATACTTCCCGTGAAAATGAAATATAACCTGCAGTATCTCCGGAACTTTCATTTCTGGGGAGATATCAGGGTAATGATAGATACAGTACTGGCAGTGATAAAGTAGAGGGGGATATACGATGAAGAAGATAGCAGTCATTACAATGGGGGTAAGACTGGACGGAGAAAAAGGCTATACCCGGTTTCGCTACCTTTGTGATTTTCTGACAGAAGCGGGATATCAGGTGGATTTGATAACGACCACATTCCAGCATTGGGAAAAATCCCAGAGGGATATGGAAAAGATTAAAAAAGAGGATTACCAGTTCGGGATCAAGTTTATATATGAGCCGGGATATAAGAAAAATGTGGATCTGAAAAGAATCCGCAGCCATAAGATCGCAGCAAAGAATCTGACGGCTCTGTTGGAGAAAGAAGGGGACTATGATCTTCTCTATACGGAAATTCCCCCGAATGATGTGGCGCTGGCGGCAGCCGAATACGCAAAGCGGCGGGGGATTCCATTTGTGGCGGATGTAAACGACCTTTGGCCGGAGGCCATGCGGATGGTGCTGGATATTCCCGTGGTCAGTTCCATTTTATTCCATCCACTGCAGAGAGATGCAGAAAAGGTTTATTCCCTAGTATCGGGAGTCATCGGCACATCGGATGAATATAGAGACAGGCCGTTTCAGAACCAGAAGAGGGAAGTGCCTAAGGCCACGGTTTATGTAGGCAATGAGATCTCAGAATTTGATAAAGGCGCCGAGGAGAATGACTCTCTGGTTACAAAGGCGGAACGTGAATTCTGGGTGAGTTATGCCGGTACAATCGGAACCAGCTATGACATCCGTACCATGGTGCTGGCAGCGGAAGAATTGGCAGGAAGAGGCAGGCAGGATATCCGGATCAAGATACTGGGCGGCGGACCGATGAAAGATGAGTTGGAAGCGCTGGCGCGGGAACGCCAGATCTACAATGTAGAATTTGTTGGTTACGCACCCTATGATAAAATGGCTGCTTATCTGAAAAAGTCGGATATTCTGGTTAATTCTTTTGTAAGAAAGGCTCCGCAAAGCATTGTTACCAAGATCGGTGATTATCTTGCTGCCGGCAGGGCAATGATTAATACATGTATGAGTCCTGAATTCAGAAGAAAAGTTGAGGCGGACGGTTTTGGCGTAAATATCGAACCAGAGGATGTCAAAATCCTGGCGGATGCCATCGAAGATTTGTATGAGAATGAAGAAAAGCGCCTGGAAATGGGGAAAAAAGCAAGAAAGATTGCGGAAGAACAGTTTGACAGGCCCAAATCATACAGAAAGATAGTAGAGTTAATCAGGGAACTGACAGAAAAGAAGTAAATTGAGAGGTACATTTATGGATAAAAAAGAGGCAAAAACGCCTTATTTTTCTATCGTTATGCCCGCCTACGGTGTGGAGAAATATATAGACAGAGCGATTCAAAGCATACAGAATCAGACATTTGGCAATTGGGAGATCCTGGTGGTAGATGACTGTACTAAGGATGGAAGCGGAAGGATTGCAGAAAAATACGCCTCGGAGGACTCCCGCATCCAGGTGATACGCCATGAGGTAAACAGGGGCTTGAGCGCAGCACGCAATACCGGAACCAGGGCGGCACGCGGAGAGTACATCTGGTTTATGGATCCGGATGATTATGTGGATCATACCCTGCTGGCGCAAGTGTATGCCTCTATCGGGAAAAATCCAGCGGAGGTAGTGCTGTTCGGTCATATTGAAGAATACTATGATAAGAAGGGGCATCTCCAATATACACACCCTATCTGCCCAGAAGAACATTATTACCGGTCTGCTGAAGAATTCCGTCCCCATATAATAGAGCTGGAACAACAGACACTGTATGGGTATGCTTGGAACAAGTTTTATCTGCTTTCCTATATCCGGGAGCTGAAGCTGGATTATGAAAATGTCAGGCTGATCGAGGATATCGTCTTTAATATTAAATATTTTATGGATATAGAAAGAATGAATATTCTGCCCATTGTGCCGTATCATTACGGCAAAAGGATGGAAGCCAACCTGACGAATAAGTTTGTACCGGATTATTTTAAACTCCACAGGCAGCGGATTGAGATGCTGTTTGACCAGTTTTCCTACTGGGGGATCTGTACGGAAGCAGTCAGGAGTGTTCTGGGGAGCTTGTATGCAAGGTATATTCTTTCCGCTCTGGAAAGAAACTGTGACAGACGTTCAGGCATGAATCATGCACAGCGGTATAAGTGGTGCAAAGGGGTGTTTGCCCAGGGCCTGTTCAATGAATTGATTCCGATGGCACGGGCAAAGGAAAGCGTGACACTTCGGACTGCACTGATGCTGTTCCGCTGGAAGAAAGCAATCCCATGTTTGATGATGGGGAGGGGGATCTATATGGTAAGGAGATTTCTGCCTATGGTTTATTCGAGGGTGAAATCAGGACGTTAATGTGTTTTAAAAATAACTGCAAGGAGAATTATGACACAGAATAAGAGATTTAAACAGGTACTTTTTATATTTAAGATGTATTATATGATTTATTTACTGCTGGCTTTCAATGCCTTTGTAAACGGCACTGTATGGATGAAATATGCGACGATATTATCGGCGGTCTTGGGAGCGGTGCTGGGGCTCTGGATGCTGAAGGATTACCGCCTGTATCTAAAGGTTCCGAATCTTTGGCCCCTGGCTGCGTTCTTACTGAGCGCGGTATTCAGCGCGGTTATGAATATAAGGTATGGATATCTGGAGAATATAGAAGGCCTTGTATGGATGTTTATCTCTTTATTTATTATATATATACCGACCTGTACGTATAGTAGGGAAGAGGTATTGAAGGAATTGAAAATTACGGCGGTGGTATATGTAGTTTACTGCACCGTTGTTCATATAATCAGCCTTTCTATGGTATATTGGGGCAGAAATATGGGATATACAGACCCTCTGGGGACGGAGCATATTGTAGGGTTCAACTGGGGGCGGCTTTGGGGAATCTACGACGAACCGAATAGGGGATCTGTTATTGCTCTGGCAGCAGTTTTTCTGGCAGTCTATCTTTTCTGGATATCCAAAAGGAAAGCCGGGAAAGTATTCTGGGTTTTCAGTATCATTGTGCAGTTTCTGTTTCTTGTGTTTTCCGATTCCAGAACCGGGGAAGTAGCTTTGGCTGCTGGTCTGTTTGTAATGGCAGGTCTCTGTCTGTACCGCCGGTTTGGAAAATGCAGAGGAAGGGCGGCGGCAGCGTTCGCTGCGGCGCTGGTGATCGGATTAGCAGCAGTGGCGGGAACCATGGGATTCAAACAAATTTATAATACGGTAGATAAAAAAATAGAAGCAGTCCACAAGGAAAAGAAAAATATTCCAAAGAAGAGCATCTCAGGACGGAAAGCGATCGGACGGAAAGCTGATCTTGCAAATGACCTGAGTAATGGCAGAATGGGAATTTGGGAAAGCGGTCTTGAGATCATAAAGGCATCTCCGGTATACGGCGCCAGTTACCGCAATATTACGGAATTTGCAGAGGACCGGTTTCCGGAAACATATCTTGTGAAGAATTCTTTGGGAATCAAATATGACTCTATGCACAGCATGGTGGTGGATACGGCTACGGCACAGGGCGCTTTGGGCATAGCAGCGCTTATATGGCTCATGGTTAATACGCTGTTGTATATGAAGAGAAAGGTAAAGGGAGCGCCACCTGATGTCTTCAGACCTGCGGTGGCTGTTTTCACGGTAATGGTTTCTATTTCGGCGGCGGCCACGGTGCTTTCCACGATCTTTTATGTGAATTCACCGGAGACATTTTGTTTTTGGCTGTGCTTTGGATATTTCATTGCCCTGCTACAAACAGGGCATAAGGAAGAGGCAAAATGAAAAAGGTTTTAATTGGATTTATTATGGATGGTACAGGCGGAGGGATTGATGGATATCTGCTTAATTTTCTGGAAACCGCCGGGGAAGAGGATGTGCAGATGGATTTCCTTACCAACCATATCGATGAGGGGCTGCGGCAGCGGCTCGAAAAGTATCATTCCCGTTTATTTGAGATTCCCAGCCTGCGCCACCCTTTTAAACAGTATGCAAAGGTGTGCCATTTGATCCGGAATAACCACTATGATATCGTTTATTTAAATATATCTACGGCAATAGATTGTGTGGCAGCTCTGGCAGCAAGAAAGTGCATGGTAGAGAAACGGGTCCTGCATTGCCATGCCAGTGGGAATGACTGTGCAAATTCACTGAAACGACTGGTCTTTAACAGCATTCATAAAATATGCAGACTGTTTTTGTACCGGACAGGCACCGAGTTCTACGGTGCTTCCAGACTGGCCGGAGAGTGGGCATTTCCGAAAAGAATCGTGGATTCGAATCGTTTTCATGTAGTAGTGAGTGGAATTGATACCCAAAAATATACATTTAATCAACACATCAGGGATGACGTGAGAAGGGAACTACAAATAGAGGACTCTTTCGTGGTCGGTCATGCTGGTACGTTCACCTATGTGAAAAATCATGGATTTCTTCTGGAAGTATTCCGGGAAATCTATAAAAAAGATTCCAAGGCCGTTCTTCTGCTGATCGGAGCAGGAGAGGAAATGGAAATCATAAAAAAGAAAGTGCGGCAGTATGGGCTGGAAAGCGCGGTGCGTTTGACAGGCTGGAGGAATGATGTGGACAGGCTCCTTCAGGGCATGGATTTTTTTGTTCTTCCGTCTCATTTTGAGGGTCTTTCCATGATCAGTCTGGAAGCACAGGCTGCGGGGCTGCGCTGTGTATTAAGCAGTGGTGTGCCCGAAGAGGCAAAGATCAGCAGGGAGTGTTATTTTCTTCCGTTAAGCGCAGGTGCTGATAAATGGGCAGAATTTATATTAGCTCACAGGGAATATGACCGAAATAACGTGAAAATAGATATGGACAGCTGTTTATTTGACCTTAATGCCCAGAAGGCTGTTCTGAGAGGAATATTATACCCAAAGGGCACCCCATAACTCATGCCCTGCGGGCGGGTCTGCGGAAAAGCCGCAGATTAATATATAGAATGGCGGCAGCTGTTTCTGGATTTGAACAGCTGAGAACCATAAAAAACTGGTGATAAACTCTGCCAGGAAGTGAGGAAATATACACATGGTATTGGTAAGTGTTGTAGTTCCTGTGTATAATGTGCAGGATTTTCTTGAAAAGTGTGTAAAAAGTATAAAAGCACAGACATATCAGGAGTTGGAAATTATACTGGTGGACGATGGCTCCACGGATTGCAGTAATGAGATGTGTGACAAATTTGCACAGGAAGACTCCAGAATTCGGGTGATCCATAAAAAAAACGGGGGACTGAGCGATGCGCGAAATGTGGGGGCAGGACTGGCGGCAGGAAAATACCTTTTTTTCCTGGACAGTGATGACTATGTGGACAGCAGGCTAGTTGAAAAAGCGGTGGGGGCAGCAGAAAAATTTGACAGCGACATCGTATATTTTGATTATAAACGGATGGAACCAAACGGGGATGTTGAAGTATGTGACTGTAATCTCCCGGAGATGTGTCCTATCAGCCTTAAGACGAACCCGGAGCTGATGCTGCAGACACTTTCTGTGTGTGCGAAACTGTTCCGCCGGGACTTTTTTACAAAAACAGGATTGTTTTTCCCGGTAGGATACCGCTACGAGGATCTGGGTACGATTCCCAAATTAGTTCTCACGGCAGACAGTGTTGTATATTTAAGAGAACCGTTGTATTATTATATGATAAGGGAAGGCTCTATTACCACCGGCACGGAGGACGAAAAGAATTACTCCCATAGAAAAAAAATGGTGGAGGGGGTTCTGGACTATTATCGGGAAAAAGGACAGTTTGAGACTTTCCACAGGGAACTGGAGTATCTGACATTTTATAATATGTATTTTATTCCTGCCAGGGAAATGATATATCATGCCAGGAAAAGTCCCTATGTGAAAAAGTGCAGGGATTTGACCGTAAAACTATTCCCCGGGTTTCGAAAGAATCCTTATATAAAAAATATGGGCAGGAAAGAAAAAGTACAGTTCTGGATACTGGAAAAGCGGCAGTTCTGGATGATGAATGTACTGTCCTGGGCGAGAAAACAGTCGGACAAGATGAGAAGACGATAGGAGAAAAGACAATGGATAAGGTATTATCAGTAGTTATTCCATCATATAATGTGGAACGTTTTTTAAGGCAGACACTGGATTCTTTTCTGGATAAAAGAATATTGAAGGATATAGAAGTGTTGATTGTAGATGACGGCTCTTCGGACGGTACGGCTGCAATAGGAAAAGAATATGAGAACAGATATCCGGACAGCTTCCGCCTGATTTCGAAGAAAAACGGCGGGCATGGTTCTACAATTAACCGGGGGATAGAGGAATCCAGGGGGACATATTTTAAAGTCGTCGATGGGGATGACTGGGTTGATACAGAGGGATTTGTCTGTATGGTGGAGAAACTGAGAACGTGCAGCGCAGACTATGTTGTATGTAATTATTACGAGGTGGATGATCAGACAAAAAAGAGGACACCGCGTGAGTTTAAAATGCTGCAAAGGGAACAGGGCAGCGGGGAATACTGGGATTTTAGTGAGATTGTTACAAGGACACAGATCCCAATGCATTCGCTGGCAATCCGTTCGGCAATTCTCAAGGAACATCATATCCGGCTGGATGAGCACTGTTTCTATGTTGATGTAGAATATATTTTGTATCCGGTTCCTTATGTGGAAAAGGTTGCTTTTTTTGATATTTATGTGTATATGTACCGTCTGGCTCAGGCGACACAGAGTGTCAGCATGCAGGGGTATCAGAAGCACATACAGAATCATATAGATGTGATCATGCATCTGACAGATTTTGTTACGGAATATGCAAAACAAGAGGGCAGCCAAAAAGAAAAAATAGAGTATATATCAAAACGGATTGCGGAGATGGTAGGGGAGCAGATTACGATCTTCATGAGTTATCCGGTTGAGAATGAGGAGATGAAGCAGAAGTTTATAGAGTTTGACCAAGAACTGCTCTCTAAAAATCCTGAGATATACAGACTGGCGGGGCAGGAGAGCGGAACGTTAAGTCTTTTGCGGCGGACGGGGTTTAAGGGATATAAGACGATAGTGAAAATGGGGAAAAAGAGAAACGGGATGGAGGAAGCATAATGGCCCTGAAGGTAAATTCGGTGAAGTTTAACTTCATTATGAATTTCATACTGACGGCATCTTCTATTTTATTTCCGTTAATTACCTTTCCTTATATATCCAGGACACTTTTAGCGGCAGGAAGCGGAGCGGTATCGTCGGCAGCATCGGTGCTGACATATTTCGCGATGTTTGCATCGCTTGGGATCCCAACTTATGGAATCCGTGCCTGTGCAAGAGTACGGGATAATAGGGAAGAACTGTCAAGAACCGTTCAGGAGCTTCTTATCATCAATACGGTAACAACGGTGCTGACGTATGCTGCATTCTTAATTCTCCTGGCTGTTGTCCCTAAATTTGCAGCAGAAAGAGAACTGCTTCTGATTAACAGTGTATCGCTGTTTCTTAATGTTATAGGAGTGTCATGGCTTTACAGTGCATTGGAAGAGTATGGGTACATTGCAAGCAGAACTTTGATTTTTAAAGTGATATCAATCGTATTCATGTTCCTGATGGTAAAGAGCCCGGATGATTATATTGTCTACGGCGCTATCAGCGTGTTTGCGGGAGGCGGTTCTTATGTGTTGAATTTCCTGCGTTTACGCAGATATGTGGATTTAAAAAAGACACAGCGCTACCGTTTTAAAGAGCACTTAAAACCGATTATGATTTTTTTCGCCACTTCAGCGGGAATCAGTGTATACACGAATCTGGATACCGTTATGCTGTGGATGATGAAGACAAATGTAGATGTAGGATATTACAATGCAGGCATTAAAGTGAAAACAGTTTTGACCACTCTCATTACATCATTAGGGACGGTACTTTTGCCCAGGTTATCCTACTATGCAGAAACAGGAAATAAAGAAGAATTCTACAAGATTATAGCAAAAGCCTGTAACTTTGTTGTACTATTAGGTACTGGGGTAACTATTTATTTCTGGATGTATGCAAAGGAGTCTATCCTACTGCTGGCCGGAACAGATTTCTACGGAGCTATTGCACCCATGAAATATCTGATGCCTACGGTGATTTTAATTGGACTTTCTAATATAACGGGGATACAGGTGCTTATACCTACAGGGCGGGAACAGAAAGTCCTATATTCTATCCTTGTCGGTGCAGCAACTGATTTTGTTTTAAATTTAGTGTTGATCCCCTATATAGCGTCAGACGGTGCAGCAATTGCAACTACCGTGGCAGAATTTGTCGTGCTGTTGGTACAATGCGTCTATTTGAAGGATACGCTTTCTAAAATTGTAAAAGATATCAGTATACGGAAAGTGTTGGTCGCGTCTGCGCTTGCAATGGCTGGTGGTGTGGTTGTACAATTATTGAATATTAAGAATCTATTTTTGGAGCTGTTCGTATCGGCAGTAGTGTTTTTCGGGATATACGGGGGAATGCTCGTAATGCAGAAGGAAAGTTTTGTATGTGAGATATTAGAAAGCAGTTATCAAATGATAAGGAATAAACTGAACAGGAGATAGAAAATGGAACAGCATAATAAAGGATGGTTCAAGAGAACTCTTCAGTCGATTTGCAGAAATAAATATATATGGCTGGCATTTGCCATAGCATTTTTACCGAGGCTTCCTTTTGTGCTTCAATCCGTACCAGTATCTATTGGCGGGGATGAAATCTTTGCAATGGGGCCGGCGGCAAAGCTGGTTGGATATGACTGGAGTGGGGTTATGCAGGACTACCGCTATTATGGGTATGGGTATACGGTGCTGCTGGTTCCATTTTTTAAATTGATACATGATCCGATCTTACTGTATCGAATGATCGTTTTACTGATGGCTTTAGCTCAGAGCGTCAGTGCACCAATCTCATATCATTTGATGAAGCAGTATTTTCATGTGGACAATGAAAAAATATTATGCGTTTCTTCTATATGCTGTTCCTATCTGGTAGCTGTGAGAGCTGTATATACTTATCCAGAGTTCATCTATGTTCTGGTAATGTGGCTGCTGGCTTGGGTGCTGCTGCGGATGAATTCATGTGTAGATGATTATAAGAAAAAGATTATATATACAGTTGTTCTGGTTTTGGTTCTGTTCTATGCTTCAACTGTACATTCACGCGCAACGGCTGTTTGGATGGCTGTGGCATTTGGGGTTGTTTATTATGGGTGGGCTTATCGGAAAACTTTAGTATCAATTCCAGTGTGCCTTGTGATGGGGACAGGAGCCTTTGTTGTTAGCCAAAAAGGGATGGAGGCTGTGTTAGATTATTTCGTGAAAGCATCCAGTTCTGGTATTGCTAATACAGGAGTTTCTTTTTCAATAGGATATTTGCTGGAAGACATAAAATCATGGCCGGCATGGGTTAATATTATTATAGGACAGTTGAACGAAGCTGTTATTGTAACCGGTGGTTTGGCAATATTTGCGGTCATTGCCATTCTGATTCTTTTGTGGAGAGGCCTAATAAGAGCAAAAAGTAATATGGCAGAAGTTTATCAAATGAGTCCATATATGGTAGTTGGAAGTATTTTTATGGCTGCTGTAATTGTTACAATCGGAGGACAATCAATTAGTTGGCTTGGTGGTGTGACGAGTGCAATGTTTTATGAGGGGGATCCTGATGCATTTCGTGCAATAACTTATTTCCGCTATTATGGGGCCTATGTTGGTCCGTTGCTGATGGCAGGTATCGCCTATTTTTATCATAAAAGACAAGCACTCGGCAAATTATATCCGGTTGTCTGTGTGACTGCCGCATTGCTGCAGGGGTATTGGGTTGTGTGTATCTTGCCTTTTATCAGTGAGTTTAACGGTTCCTGCTGGGATTTTGCACCTTATTCATTAACCAAAGGATTTGAAGATGTGATTAGGCTTCGCACTTATCTGCCAGGTACATTTATAGTATTCCTTATTTTGCTTATCAGTTATATTTTATACAGGTATAATAAAACACATATAATACTAGGTTTATTATGCATTATGCTTATTTATTGTTATTGTTTCAATGCTTTGTATCATGAGGGATACCGGGGGCAAAAAAATTATACTTATGTAGATGATAGCGTACAGCTTCTTAATGACCTTAAGAAAGAAGCGGTTTTACCTGATAAGATATATGTTGAGGATGGCCGTGTAGGAGGAATTGGACAGCAGACAAAATATCTATATCAATTCAATTTATTAGACAAGCCTGTAGTTTCTGCTGAACCGCCAAAAAATGAGACGGAAGCTATCTTTTTGTGTCAGAATCCAAAGGAATGGTCGAAACTTATAGATGAGGGATATTTATGTGGTAAGATAGCAGAGCATGAATACATTTATGTGCTCGGAGATCAACTAAAGGAAAAGATAGGAGAAACTGGTATAACATTGACAGCCGGTTATTAAGGGTAGAAATTATGACGGAAGTGTGTTATATTATTTAAGAGCATGTCGAAATTTGCCAAAAAACAAATGAAGAATGGGGAAGGTGAAATGAAGATAGCGGTTGCTGGTACTGGGTACGTAGGTCTTGTTACAGGAGTTTGTCTGGCTAGTAAAGGACATGATGTTACGTGCGTGGATATAGATAAAAAAAAGGTGGAGATCATGCAAACGGGAAACTCTCCCATTTATGAGCCAGGGTTGTCGGAATTGATGACGGAAAGCTTAGAGCATCTTACATTTACGACAGATTATCAAGAGGCATATCAAGATGCCGAAGTGATTTTTATAGGGGTGGGGACTCCAGAGAAGCAGGATGGTTCAGCAAATCTATCCTATGTATATAAAGTTGCTAAGCAAATAGCAGAAAGTGCGAAGCAGGACTGTGTTGTTGTCGTGAAGTCGACCGTGCCGATTGGAACGAATGATAAGATCGAAGCTTATATTCACGACAAACAGAAAAATGATGTGAAGATTTATGTGGCATCTAATCCGGAATTTCTTTCTCAGGGAACTGCTGTGAGGGACACTTTACATGCGGCCAGGATCGTAATCGGCGTAGAAGATAAAGTCCCTGGGGAAATATTAAAGAAGGTATATAAGGAGTTTGATGCGCCTAAACTTGTTGTGAAGAGAAGAAGTGCGGAAATGATTAAGTATGCATCTAATGATTTTCTTGCTTTGAAAATATCCTATGTTAATGAGATTGCTAATCTGTGCGAGATTGTTGGGGCAGATATAGAAGAAGTAACTGATGGAATGGGTTATGATGCCAGGATAGGAAATAAATTTTTGAATTCTGGCATTGGCTATGGTGGCTCCTGTTTTCCAAAAGATACGAAGGCTTTGAATTGGCTTGCTAATTTTAATGATAACGAAATAAGAACCATTCGTGCTGCAATAGAAGTGAATGAAAATCAAAAGTTTAAACTGATAAAAAAGGCGAAAAAGTATTATGATGATTTTCTGTTTTTAAATGTTGCTGTTTTGGGATGTACATTTAAACCAGGGACTGATGATCTAAGGGAAGCGGCTTCTTTGGTTAATGTTCCGTTGCTATTAGAAGATGGAGCGCATGTACGAGTATGGGATCCAGTTGGAATGGAGAATTTTAAAAAGTATTTTCCGGAAAAGATTCAATACTGCAATAGCATAGAAGACGCTATTTTAGGTGCGGATCTATGTTTGATATTGACGGAATGGGATGAAGTGAAACAGTTTGATGTCCGAAAATATGAGGCATTGATGAATAAGGCAATTGTTCTGGACGGAAGAAACTGCTACACATTAGAACAAATGAAGAATACAAAAGTAGTTTATGATTCTATAGGCAGAAGTGCTGTAAATCAGGAATTACTTAAAAATATATGAAACACGAGGGGAAAACTATGAAATTGATTATTCAAATTCCTTGTTTTAACGAGGCGGAAACAATAGAAGTGGCATTAAACGATCTGCCTAAACATATCGAGGGTGTTGATATAATAGAATATTTGATTATTAATGATGGGAGCACAGACAATACGGTAGAAGTCGCTAAAAACTGGGGCGTGAATTATGTCGTTAATTTCAGAAATAATAAGGGACTTGCCAGGGGCTTCATGGCAGGTCTCGATGCATGTTTAAGGAATGGTGCAGATATCATTGTTAATACGGATGCTGATAACCAGTATTGTGGGGCGGATATTGAAAAATTGATTCAGCCTATTCTGCGTGGTGAGGCGGGGATGGTAGTGGGGGAACGTCCTATTGATAAAACTGAACATTTCTCACCGCTAAAAAAGAGGTTGCAGCATTTAGGAAGTTGGGTAGTACGGAAAGCTTCTAAAACAGATATACCAGATGCACCAAGTGGATTTAGAGCTTACAGTCGCCATACTGCTATGAGATTGAATGTTATAAACGAGTATACTTATACGCTAGAAACTATTGTACAAGCAGGAAGGCAGAAAATGGCCGTAACCTCAGTGCCAATACGGACGAATGCAGAGCTCAGACCGTCAAGACTTTTTAGTAGCATGTTCGGATATGTAAAAAAATCAATGCTAACAATAGGACGGGCATTAATGATGTATAAGCCCTTATATTGTTTCGCGTGCATTGCAACAGTATTCGGAGTTGCTGGATTAGCATTGGGAATTAGATTTATTGTATTTATGTGTATGGGAGCTGGATCTGGACATGTACAATCATTAATACTAGGGAGTATGTTGATTATTATAGCTGTTCTATGTGGAGTAATCGGATTATTAGGAGATGTTATTTCAGCTAATAGAAAATTGCTAGAAGAAATACAGTTTGAGTTGCGTAAGATGGATTATGGTAAAGGACATGAAGAGGCTAAAGCATGTAAAAAGAATGAGAGGTAAGTATAATGCAAGATATCCAATTATCTATAATTATACCTATATTTAATGCAGAAAAATATTTAAATTATTGCCTTAAATCTTTGGAAGGATTAGCTGATAAAGCTGAAATTATTATGGTTGATGACGGGTCAACAGATCAATCGGTAGAAATATGTAATTATTATATAAAAAAACATAGTAGTTATATATATATTAGCAAAAAAAATGGTGGACCTTCTTCAGCAAGAAATAGAGGTATAGAAATTGCTAGAGGGAAGTGGATAACGTTTGTAGATGCCGATGACTGGATTTGTAGTGAAACCTATATTAAAGTATTAGAAAAAGTAAGTGATGATATTGATATATTTTACTTTACATCGGAATATGTAAAGGAGGAAAAAGAAATACTGGATTATAAGGACGGCAAAGCATGTGGGGAATTTTTGCCATATAAGGTCAAAATGGGGCTGCTTAATAGTGATAGTACATATATTAATAAATATATAAAAAGAGGCTTTATTTTTCATGGTCCTGTTGCAAAGTTTTATAAAAGAGAAGTGATTATTTCTAATAATGTTAGATTTCCAGAGAATCTTAGTTGGGGGGAAGATATATACTTCAATTATATAATTTTGGGATATGTAAGCAAACTTATGTATGTTGAAACAATAGGATACTATTATAGAAAAAATAATGAATCTATAATGAATTCATATAAACCAAATAAGAGTAAACAAATGTTAGAACTTATGACTATGATGCATAGAATAGTAGTTAATGAACCAGAAGTTATGGATGCGTATTATAAAATGGGAGTTCGCCAGTATTTATATGCGTTAAAACTAGATATTTTTCATAAGAATAATACATTATCTTATAGTATAAGAAGTAAAGAGGCAAAAAAGTTAATAAATACGGAACCTTTTATGGAATGTATTAAAAAGGCTAATCTTTTTAATTTAAAACCTCAATTAATTTTTATGGGGATTTTAGCAAAAGGACATTGTTTTTGGATAATTGATAAAATAATAAAAATAATATATTAATTATGGTGGTGTATTATGGAATTGATAAGTGTAATAATTCCAATTTATATGGTAGAAAAAGAAATTGATCGTTGTATAAATTCTGTAATGAAACAGAGTTATTCGTATTTAGAAATAATTCTAGTTGATGATGGAAGTTTAGACAGATGTGGGCAAATATGTGATAATTATAAAAAAAAGGATTTGAGGGTAAGAGTCATTCATAAAAAAAATGGCGGACTTTCTGATGCCAGAAATGCAGGTATTGAAGCTGCAAAGGGAGAATATATATACCTTTTAGATTCTGATGATTATATACATCCAAATACAATACTGTTATTATATAAAAACCTTGTTGAAAATAATGCAGATATTTCAATCGCTTCACATATTAAAGGATATTGTGAAGAGTTTAAATGGGGTGTATTAGATAACGATATTGAGATAATATCTGGTAAGGAATTATTAATCAAACAAGACAAAGATAACTATATCGATATTGTTGTCGCTTGGAATAAATTATATAAGAAATCAGTATTTCAAGATCTAAAGTATCCAAAAGGACGTATACACGAAGATGAATATGTAACATATAAAATCTTGTATGCAATGTCTAGATGTGTTTATTCTAAAGCTAAAACTTATTATTATTACCAAAGACAAGAAAGCATTATAGGACAAGGTTATAGTATCAGAACTAAAGATGTAATCCAAGCATTTGAGGAAAGAATGAATTATTTTAAAAAAGAAAATGAAATTTTGTATATTCAGTCATTACAGTATTTGATGAGTGCTCTCTCTAGAAACATTTTGGGTTTAAAGACAATAAATAAAAAGGTTGAGGCTAGGAAGTTGAAAAAAGTATATAAAGGATATCTAAAAGAAAACGTGTATTTAAGTCCTATGCCGAAAAAGAAGAAATTAAAATATAGTATGTTTTATTATTTTGAACCAATATATTCTATTTTAAAACAAAGGATGATTAGTTAGATGCAAAATAGTAATAAACGGATTAATGAAATTCTTTTAATTAGTGCCTTATCGATAATACCTAAATTGGTATTAGTATTTTATGCATACCCTTTTAACATAATCGGAGATGAAATTTGGACTTTGGCCAGCGCTGCCAAAATAGCAGGTTTCGATTGGACAGGAATTTTAGATGGTGGAAGATATTATGGTATGGGTTTTTATTCTCTATTCTTCCCATTGTTTAGAATGATCGATAGTCCGGTGGTTTTATACCGCTCTATTTTATTTATATGTGTAATTATGAATTCGCTTATTTCTATAATCGCATATTTTATACTTATAAACTTCAGCAATATAAAGAAGCGAGGCCTCCGTATTCCTATGGCTGTGCTCGCTTCATATTTTGTTATACTTCCAGTAACATATATCTATAACGAGCATATTTACGTACTTATATGTTGGTGTGTCTTACTATTATTGTTATTATTGGATGCAAATCAAGATAACAAGAAAAAAGTGATGTTATATACGGTTTTACTATTAACTATATTAACATATGCAATGTTAATACATAATAGGGCAATTACTTTATGGATAGCTGTAGTATTTGTTATAATTTTATATTTTATTGCTTATAGAAAATGGATAGTCAATTGGAAAGTATTCTCTATAATGGGGATAATAGTATATATCCTTATTAATATATTTATAGAACATCAAGTTGAGTGGTTATGGATAACCTCTTCTGAAAATTTAGGAAATACTGCTGTTTATAACGGTGGCCTATTAAATATCCTAAAACCGGAATATTGGCAAGCCTGGATAAGTATTATTTTAGGTCAACTTTTTACTGGAGATGTTTTTACAGGAGGGTTATTAATTTTCCTTTTTATAATAGCAGTTGTATTTATTTATAAAGTATTTTGCAAGAGTGAAAAAACAGAAAAAGATACGATTATGTTTATAGTGTTCGTGTTTACTTTAGTTTGCGTAGCGATTACGATTGGTGGGCAATCTGTTAATTGGCTTCAAGGAGTAAAAGAGGCTATGGAAAGAAGAAGTAGCAATGCTGATGCATATAGAGGGGTAACATATTTACGATATTATATGTCTTATGTAGGACCTATGCTTCTTTTAGGATCTATTTATTTAAAAGAAAAGTGGCACGAAAACAAAAAATATGTCCCATATATTATATGGGCAAAAGTACTATTATGTGTAGTTTGGTTTGCGTTTATTTTTCCATACATCATATCAGCTGTTACGGCGGCATCAAGTTTTAGACCTTTTTCATTTCAAAGTATATTTGATATTACAAGTGGCATGCGAACATATTTTCCTGCAGTTGTAGTTTCTATTATACTATTTGTATATGTAATTATAGTTTTACACTACAAAAAATCATACCAATCTATAATATTTCTATTTTCATTGTTCTTTATTTATAAGTATATTTATACAGGAATTACAGTTTTAAATATAGAGAAGGATAATTATCAGTCAATAAATGGATTTGCTAAAGTTGTAGATGAACATAAAGATATCTGCAATAATATTAAAGAAATTTATGTACAAGGCGATAGAGCATTAAAGGAAGAACTACAATTCCTTTTAAAAGAAAGCTTAATTAAAACAGATATTAATTATGCAGATGAATTTATTTTATTCTCGCAATTTCTGGATAATACAAATGCAATAGGAGATTTAGATATATATTATGGTCAGATTGATGAAAACGAATATATTTATGTAAAAGGCAAAGAAAATTTAGATATTATAGAAAATTTAGGGATAGAAGTAATGCAATTGCATGAATAGATAAATTAATAAGGGATTTTTATGAAAAACAAACAGCTTTTTATTAATATGATATCATCATTGATTTCATTTGGGGTAAATTTGGGGATAAATTTATTGCTTACGCCATATATTATAGCTAAACTAGGTAGTGAGGCTTATAGTTTTATACCAATAGCTAATAATTTTATCCAGTATATAAGTATTTTTACAGCTGCGTTAAATGCAATGGCTAGTAGATTTATTACTATTGAATTGCAAAAAAATAATAATCACGGGGCAAATGAATATTTCACATCGGTTTTGATTGCGAATACCGTATTGTCCATGTTTTTAACCATACCCGGGATCTTGATGGTTTTATATATAGACAGTATTTTAAATGTACCGATAGAGGTTCTTTCAGATGTGCAAATAACTTTTACCTTTGTAGGGATTAATCTAGTCATATCATTGATAGGTAATGTGTTTTCAGTAGCAACATTTGCGAAAAACAAGTTGTATTTAAGTTCACTTAAAACAATACAAGGGAATTTGGCTAGGGTTCTTTTAATTATTGTTTTGTTTGTGCTATTTAAGCCACACTTATATTATGTCTCACTGAGCGCTATAGTTTCGACAGCGATTCTGACACTGGGGAATTTATATTATACTAAAAGATTATTGCCAGAGATTAAAATAAAGCGAAAGTTTTTTAAGATCTCGGCCATAAAAGAGCTTTTGATGTTAGGGGTTTGGAATTCTATAAATCAATTAAGTGTAGTTTTATTGACTTCGTTAGATTTATTAATAGCAAATGTTTGTTTGGGAGCAACAGCAGGAGGACAATTTTCGATTGCAAAAAATATACCTACATTAATACAAAGCTTGGTTGGTGTTTTAGTCTCTATATTCATTCCAGAATTTACTATTTTATATGCTAAGAATGAAAAAGAAAAACTTTCAGAACGCGTAAATTTTTCCGTGCAGATTATGGGGTGGCTTATAACTTTGCCTATTGCATTTTTGATGATAAACGGAAAAGAATTTTTTATGCTGTGGGTGCCAGGTGAAGACGCTATACTGTTACATAAATTATCATTGCTCACTATTATTCCTATGATTATTACAGGCAGTGTAAACACTATTTTTAATGTGTATACTGTGACAGGTAAGTTGAAAACGCCAGCACTTGTATTGTTAGTAAGTGGAATTTTTAATGTTAGTGCGGTACTTTTATTATTAAGATTTACAAACTTGGGGATATTTGCAATACCTTTAGTGGCAGCACTTGTTGGAATAATTAGAAATACAATATTTACACCACTTTATGCAGCAAAATGTTTAGAAATTAAATGGTATAGTTTTTATATTGCAATAATAAAAGGAATATTTTGCACTATCACTATGTGCATAATATGTATAATTATAAAACAATTTATTATATGTAATTCTTGGGTGAATTTTATATTTTCTGCATGTATTTCAGTAATAATAACAATGCCAATTAATTTTATTATATTATTTAGTAAAAAGGACAGAAAATCAATATTGGAGCTTATCAGGAAAAAGTAAGAGGTTAGAATATGTTTGAGAAAATATTTAGTATACAGTTTTATTTAAAAACTTATTTTCAAATTTTAAAATCTAGAAAAAATAAGAAGATATTTGTATTTGGAGCTCCATATCATTCTAATATGGGGGATCAGGCACAGACACTGTGTATTAGACAATGGCTAGAAAGAACTTATCCTGAATATACTATCATAATTTTAGAAACATTAATGGCGAATAAATGTGATTTTAAATTTGTTAATATAGTAAAAAGATACATACATTCGCAAGATTTAGTATTTCTGCACAGTGGTTATCATACAACGGATTTGTACATGTTAGAAGAAAAACTACAGAGAAAAGTAGTCCAGGAATTTCGAAATAATAAGCTGATAGCATTTCCACAAACTATTTATTATAGTAATGAGTTAGAATTAGAAAAAGCAAAAAAAATCTATAATGGTCATCATAATTTGGTGATGTTGTGTAGGGATATAACTTCGTATGAAACAGCAAATGATATTTTTCCGAGGGTCAAAACTTTATTATTTCCAGATATTGTTACTAGTAGAATAGGTAAAAGATATTGGGGGGGAGAACGCAAAAAAGTTCTTTTTTGTATGAGAAATGACAAAGAAGGGCTATATAGTTCAGAAGAAATAGAGCAGTTGAGAAAACAAATAGAAAAGAAGGAAGAGACAGATATAACAGATACGACGTTAGAGATTCCTATAAGAAAAATTAGGATGAATAGAGAAGAAATTTTGAATGAACTTTGGACAAGTTATGCTGGGTACAAGTTGGTAATAACTGATAGATATCATGGAACTATTTTTTCGTTAGTCGCTGGAACGCCAGTTATTGTACTAGCATCAACTGATCATAAATTAGAGTCGGGAGTAAAATGGTTTCCTGAGTCGTTTTCATCATATGTAAAATTCGCAAGATCATTAAATGAGGCATATGAATATGCCGAACAAATGCTCGAAACGAAATATGATTATAAGTTAGAAGATTATTTTGATGAAAACTATTATAGCAAGCTAAAAAAATTATTGGAATAGATTTAGGAGTGAAATTAAATGACATATTTGTGTGAAAAAAGTAAATGCACAGGGTGTATGGCATGTTTTAATAAATGTCCGATTTCTGCAATAAGTATAGTGGATGATGAGGAAGGATTCAAACATCCAAATATCAATAAGGAAAGTTGTATTAAATGTGGAGCATGCCAAAATGTATGCCCTATTTTAAAAAGGGTAAAGCCTTACAATTTTCCAAAAGAAGTTTATGCTTGTTGGTGTAAAGATGAAGGCATAAGATTTAAAAGCTCATCAGGAGGAGTGTTTACAGTATTAGCTACTAAGATATTAGAGAAAAATGGTAGGGTGTATGGCGCTAAAGTAGAGGCGGATGGGAGGGTTGTACATTTTAGAGGAACTTGTTTAAATGATTTAGAAAATATGCGAGGTTCTAAATATGTTCAAAGTGAAATAGGGACATGCTTTCAACAAGTGAAAAGGGATCTTGAAGGACAAACCCCAGTTTTATTTACTGGTACACCATGTCAAGTTGCAGGTTTAAGAAATTATCTAGGAAAAGACTATGAGGATTTAATATGTTGTGATCTTGTTTGTCATGGAGTCCCTTCACCTAAAATTTTTAAAGAATACCTTATGTATATGGAGAAAAAGTATAAAGGAACTCCACAAAGGTTATGGTTTCGAGATAAAACAAAAGGTTGGGAAGAATTTTGTATGAAGATTCAGTTTAGTACTGGAATGGTTTATAAAGAATCTACATATAAAGATGTTTACATTAGAGGGTTTTTACGAAACCTTTATTTAAGGAATTCTTGCTATGATTGTATATACACAAATGTAGATAGAATATCAGATTTAACAATTGCTGATTTTTGGGGATATAGAAGAGATAGCTGGAAAGCCAGAGATAATGATAAAGGTATTTCTATGTGTATAATAAATTCAAAAAAGGGGAGAAGTTTATACAATGAAATAATTGAAGGACTTGTTTCACATAAAAAAAATATAAAAGAAGCGGTAGCTGGAAATACTTGTTTAAGTAAAAGTTTCGAAAAACCTGAATTAAGAGAGGCATTTTGGAATGACTTTTTTGAACTGGGGTACGAGTATGTCATTGAAAAATATTGCTATCCAGAGAAAAGGAATTTATTACAGCGATTAAAGGGATCTAGATTTGGAATTGAATATGGTTACATGAAAAGATGGATTAAGTCCTTTATCCGAATAACAAACAATAAGGTATAGTTTATGAAGAAAAAAGATGATTTACAACAGATGATAAAAAATAAGAATATTGTTTATATAGCTACTAAGAATAGTGATTATATAAGAATAAATGAAGAAATACTAATGGTTAAGAGATTAGCTTCATCATATAAAATTATATGCTATTCGGACAAAAAATATTTTAGTCGTATTTTAAAGGTCTATAAATCTATATTGACAACTAGTTTTAAAGATTGTGATATGGTTTTTGTGGGTTTTATGGCTCAAATGATACTTCCTTTTTTATCATGGAAATGGAATAAAAAAGATGTATTAACAGATTTTTTTATATCTATATATGACACTATAGTAGATGATAGAAAAAAAATCAAAGTAAATTCATTAATAGCACTTATCCTAAAGAAAATAGACATGATTACAATAAAAAAATCTAATTGGATTATTACTGATACCGTAGCTCATGCATTATATTTTTGTAAAGAATTAGGAGCAGTTAAAGACAATTGTTACGTTAATTACTTAGAAGCAGACAGAGATATTTATTACCCAATGCAAATAGAAAAACCGATTATGTGGAAGGGAAAAAAAATTGTATTATATTTCGGTTCAATTCTTCCAGTTCAGGGCATTGACGTTGTAATGAATACAATTTCTGAACTTAGATATATAAAGCAAATACATTTTATTATAATTGGACCAGTACAAAATAAAGTTAAAACCGTAGATTACGATACAGTAACATATATCCCATGGTTGGAACAGAATGTACTTGCAAATTATATTGCATTTTCTGATCTATGTTTAGCAGGACATTTTTCTGCAAATGTAAACAAGGCTAAAAGAACAATACCAGGCAAAGCTTATATTTATGAAGCTATGAATAAACCAATGGTATTAGGCGATACAGTTGCGAATCATGAATTATTTGAAGAAGATTCAAAGCATATCTTTGTTCCTGTAGGATCAAGCAAAATACTTGCTGATAAAATTAGAGAATTTTTTCAAAATCATTATGATTAGTAAGAGAGGAATTAATAAAATTGAACGATAAAAAGTTAAAACCGTTAATATCCATTATTGTTCCTGTTTATAATGTTGAACTTTATATTGAACGATGTTTAGATTCAATTTTATCACAGACATATACAAATATAGAAATAGTTATAATCGATGATGGATCAACGGATAATTCCGGGGTTATCTGTGATGCTTATAAAAAGAAAGATGATAGAATCCTTGTTATTCATAAAACCAATGGTGGTTTGTCTGATGCTAGAAATAAAGGTCTAAATAGTTGCCATGGTGTATATGTAACTTTTGTAGATAGTGATGATTTTATAGCAAATGACTATATAGAATATCTCTATAAACTTATTGTAGATAATAATGCAGAAATATCTATATGTCTTAGTAAAGAAACGTCTGATGAAACTTATAAGTTTTGTGAAACAAATGATGAAATAGTTATAATGGATTCCAAAGAAGCAATTAAAAAATTATGCTATCAAAAAGATTATACATCTTCTGCATACGCTAAATTATATAATGTAAAATGTTTTGAAGACATAAGATTTCCATATGGTAAATTATATGAAGACATTGCAATAATTTATTTAGTGTTTTCCAAGGCTAATACAATAGCATTTGGAAAGGGGATTAAATATTGCTATTATCAACGCGAGAATGGTATAGTGAGGGCTAAATTTACTTTAAGTAAAATGGACTATGTTGAAAATACATACAGTTTATATAGATTTGTTGATAATAATTATCCCGAAATTTCAACTGCCGCTAAAGCACGTTTTTTATGGTCAAACTTACATGTTTATATGCAGATTACAGATAAAAGAAAGTATAAAAAAGAATATTTATTAATAAAAAGTAATTTGAAGAAATATGGTAAAGAAGTTATAAAAGACGGCGATGTAAAAATAGTGAATAAGATTTTAATTGTTTTAGCAATATTCGGTAATAAGCCAATGAGATTTTTATATTCTCTTAAGAAGAATTTATGAAATACATTTGATATAACATTCAGTGATGGAGATACCAAGTGGAAGCCATGTTGGTGTGGATGATTTTGCTTAAAAAAACGGCATACTTATGGAACGATTATTGTCGATGAAAATTCCCATATTCCTGTTGCTGTTCTGGTATGACGGGAGGGATCTGCCCTAAAAGCATGGCTGACTCATAATAAGCAGGTAACAACAGTAACTCGTGATCGTGCATCTGCGAAGGCTGTGGAAGAAATCTTGCCGGATTGTATGCAGAGTGCAGACCGGTTCCACTTGCATCAAAATCTTCTGGAGGCAGTAAAGAGTGTAATAAATTCAACAGTGCCAGTGGACATAAAAATTCCCAAAGATGCTTCTTTAACTTATGCAGAAGCAGCAGTTTCGGCTCCTCTTGTGGAGAGAGGTAAAAAAATGCCTGAGGCTGTGGATAATTTAATAGAGTATAATCCTAAAAGTGTACAACTATATAACAGCATTCGAGAATACGCCGCTGCCGGATATAGTAAAAGAAAAATCGCTAAAATTTTGCATTGTGGCCGTAATACAGTCAACAAGTATCTTAATGGCGACTATGAATCCCTATGCAATAGAGATTTTAGGAGCGGTATGGATTGATTTTACGATGATATCGTAAAAGAGCTGAACGCAAGTGTGAGCAGAAAAGATGTCTATTGTCATCTGCTCAAAAAGGTTATAAGGGTAAGCATTCGGCTGCCTATGATTATATGAATAAAATCATAAAGCGAGAGCATATTGATAGTAAGCGCAAAATAATTCGACGGATTGCGTTGCCCTAAAACTCAGTCCATAATGATTAATAGAGAATGCAAGCATTT